>CANRCO010000001.1 GCA_947629125.1 uncultured Bacilli bacterium
TAACAAAAAAGAAGTAAGAATAATAACTTACTTCCTATCGTGGAAAGTTCCATTTACACAGAAATTTTTACACACTCTAAAAAACTCTAATCAATAATTTTCATTACTCTTTAATGAATCTTTTTTATTTGTTCTAATAACTTTTCAACTTGACTATCTAATTCTTGGTCAGTTTTAACTTCAAAAAATATTTTTTCTTTAGGAAAAATTCTAGTTTTTAACTCTTCTAAATAACTATAATAACTTTCTGTAGTAGCACGAGAATAATTATCATCTTTTCCAAACTGACTTTGACGTTTCTTAAGTCTTTCAATTATTAAACTTTGATTACATGTTAAGTTTATATAAAAGCAATTTATATTTAATTGTTGAGCCTTTTTAGTAATTATTTCATGTTGCCGAATAGCATTTGCATCTAATATTACACTTGATTTATTTTTAATCAAATATTCTATTTGCAAATATGCTAAATTATGAACTAGTTCTTGATTCGTTGGATCAAGACCTTTAGTTTCTAAAAATCTTCTTGTTCTATCGTTGGACACAATTGGAATATTTGCCTTTTTAGAAATAAGTTTAGCTAAATAGGATTTTCCATAACCATGACCACCAATTAAACAAATAATATATGGTTTTTCAAATACCGTAATTTTATAATCTTTAATTAATTCCTCTAATAAATTATTATAATCTATTTTCATTAAATACCTCCATTTTTTAGGATTTTAACCTAAAGTTTTTCTTTATTCAAAGATAATGCTAATTTTTCAAATAATAGTGAATCTCGTTGTCTTTGTAATTTTCTTACACTCCAACGCGAATTAATAGTTCCAGAAGCTTTTAAACTGTTTTCAATTTATTTATCAATTAATCTTGATTTATAATGAGTCATTTAGAATCAACTACCTTTATAATAATTACATTAACTTGTTTTTTTCCATTACATTGGATGATTTTTTTTGGTTTCATTGGATGAAATTTCTGATTTTCATTGGATGATATTTTTTAATTTTATTTAAATAATTTATCCCACAATTTTAATATTTTATCTTTATTATAAATATCTTTAATTTTTTTAGCATTAGTAGATAATTTCTTTCTTAAAGATTCATCTAATAATAATTCTTTCATAGCTAAAGCTAATTCTAATTCATTATTTTTAGCTACAATTATGCCATTTTCTTTATTAGAAATAATATCTTTTATTACTTCACAACAATTAGTACTAATACAAGGTAAAGATAAGTACATAGCTTCAAGTACTGCATTAGGCATCCCTTCATAATTGCTAGCTAAAACAAACATTTCAGCATCATATATTTTAGAATAAACATCTTTAACCCCACAATTAATAAATACCCTATCTTCTAAATGAAGTTTTTTAACTAAATCATCTAAATCATTTTTTAATTTACCATTACCATAAATATTTAAAGTATAATTAGGAAATTCATTTGCTATTTTACTAAAAGCTTTAATTAAAAGTTGTTGATTCTTTTGTTTATTAAGACGCCCTACACTGACAATATCTTTTCTTCTTTTATAAACTTTTTTATGAAAATTTAATTCAATATAATTAGGAATAACAACTAATTTTTTCTTAAAACTACTTGGTAAAAATTCTTCATATGCAGCAGTTTGTAAAATAATCTTATCAGCTTTCTTATAATAATAATTACGAATTATTTTAGAACAAGGAAACTCTTTACTAGGATGATTACGAATAGCAATCATAAATTTAATATTTTTAAAATATTTTTTTAATTTCATTAAACGAATAGATGGTTCAGGTAAAAAAGCTATTACAATATCCGGATTAATTTTTTCAATCACTTCTTTTAACTTAATAGTTCTTTTATTAGATATTTTAGTAACTAGTTTTTTTAAAAAAGATTCATTTATTTTATTAGTTTTATCTAAATTAATTAAATTAACTTTACTATCTAATTCATAATAACATTTTTCATTATGATTAGTTACTATAGTAATACTATATTTATTACAAAAATAATTAGCTAAATTAGCAATAACTCTTTCAGTACCACCATAAGTCATACCCATTGTATAAAATATAATCTTTTTCATAAACTACATCCTTTGTTTAATTATTATACTATAAATAATTTACTAACAAAAGAAAAAGCAGTTTACTAAAACTACTTTTAATTAATTTATTCATCAAATATTATAAATGGGTCATTTTTACTTCCATCGCCACTTATTATTTTAACATCAGGTTTCAAATACACCACCGGTTGAGCAATAAACTTTTTACAAGAATCATTATCATCATTACAATTATAATATCCTTGAGAAACGTTAACATTACTTAACATAGAATTTTCTTCAGTATTGTTAGGTGCAGTAACTACATTCATATTAGTCCGAAGTGGACTATTATAATCATATGAATATATTGAAGAAATTGTCCAACTTGCTCCTATATTTGAATTATTTTTATATAACCAATTATTATTATAGCATTCACTATCGACATAACTATTTGTTAAACATTCATCTCTAGATTTTATTTTACTGCCTGAGGATGCAAATAAATAATCGCTAGGATACATTAAACCTACATAACCTATCCAAGTATCATCAAATTTATCTTTTCGTTCTAAATTATAAATATTATTTGCATTAGTATTTGAAAGATAAATGGTTTCTTCATTTAATGAATTTATATAATATACTGAACGTTCAATAATACTCTTACTTTTATCGTTAATTGTATTATATAATTCTGATATGCCTCTAGTTATAATATTACCATAAGAATCCCCTTTATCACTTGTTTTTAAAAATGTAAAATATACATCATAATTTATACCATTTAAATCCACTACTTCTAATGGATTTAAATATGCCATAAGTTGACTTTCGCGCCAATCATTCCAATAATATTCTTTTTTTAAATGGTTTCGCATCTTATAAGATCGTTTGTTATCCCATTCTGATGTGCTTATAGGATTATCTCTGATTATTTTAAGTTTTCTTGTTCTATTATCAGAATCGGTTACAACTTTAACATTATTCATAACTCCAATGATTCGCCATAGTTCATTATTAAATAAAATATAATTATTAGGATCTGCTCCAATATAACGATAATTATGATCATCTGTTTCATCATCAATTATTTCACTTGATTTTTTTGATAAAGCTATAATTTTAGTAGTTGCGTTTTGAGGTTTTATGGCTAGACCATATATGGATATTTTACCTTCATATACTTTTTCCATTTCACTTTCTGGTGTGTCTTCATCCATCCATATTCTTAAAATATGTTGTTTTGTTGAACCATTTTGACCAACAGGAGCTAAATAAGAACTTTTTAAAGTTCTTGTATCATAAGCTATTTTTTGACCTAATAGCGTAGGAGCAATATTATAATTTCCAATAGTATTGATTGGTTCATTATCAATTATTGCATTTAAATACTTTAAACTTAGATAACCATCTTGTGCGGTATCAGAAATATTTAAACTTTCTAAATTGATATTATATTCTACATAATTATTACATTTATTTGTTAAAGTAAACGTAAATCCTTTAGTATTTTTTCCTTCTTCATCTATCATTGGAAAGGCATCTTCTAATGTTATGGCATCTGTATTTTCTGTAAAATCTAATTCAATACAAGAGGAAGCAACATTATTTTGATTATTTTGATGTTTAGATACAGTCCAAAATGCATATGTACCACTTAATAATAAAATTGTAATTATTAATATAGAAGATAAAATAATTATATTCTTTTTATTTAAAATTTTTTCTTTCATTTTTTTACCTCCTATAAACTTATTTTAAATGGATTTTCTTTTGTTCCTGTTCCACTTATTATTTTGACATTAGATTTTAAATATAGTACAGGGCGAACACTAAAATAAGATTGGAATATGTTACCATTAGGGAAGACTTCATTACAGGACATACGTGCAGCATCGTAAACTGATCCCGCATATGGATTTAACATCAGTTGACCTTCTGATAATGGATCAAATAGCCAGTTATTCTCATAACAATCTTCTAAGTCGCTCCAATTATATAATTCTTTTTTTAAACATGTATCTTTTGTTATTTTTGTACCTCCACTTGTAGCATAACCATAATCACTTGGGTACATTAATCCGATATAACCTGTCCATGTTGATTTATTTCCTGTATAAATTGAACTACTACGTTCTTTTGTATAATAATCTAAAGCTGTGGCGGGAGAATATTCATCATAAGAATTAAATCCTCCTAAATGCCACAAGACTTCACCTATATATTTTTTGCTTTCCGCATTCAAACCTTCTTTGCTAAAATCTAAGTATTCCCAGTTGTTTGAGAATGTATTATTTTCTTTATTATATTCATAAATATAGTTTTTTGTAGTAGTTGTTGACTTATTCCAAAATGCTTCGTTTAAAGTTTTATTTAAACTAGCTTCTTCCCAGTTGTTTTTGTATGTACAATTATTACATTCTACTTCTTGATCATTTGTGGTTTTAGCATCCCATGCAATTCTTCCTATATCTTCATCTCTTATTATTTTTAATCTTGGTTTATTGTCACTACTAGTAGTATATCCATCATTCATTACTCCGATAATACGCCATAAGATTGGGTCGCCTTTTTTATGTAGTTGAGTACATTGCTTATTATATTTTGTATTTTTACTACACTCTTCATAAGAATGATATTCTACTGTATCCCTACATATATCTGTTGAATCATGTCCAATCCATATATCTGTTGGATATTCACCATTTTCAACATCTATATAATTATTAGGTGCTTTACCAATATAACGAATGTTTTTATCTTTTGTATCATCATAGATTAATTCAGAAATAATTTTATCTTCTGCTAATATTTTAATGAAATCAGTTATTTTCATGTTATATACTAATTTTGAAGAAGTATAACCATAAATTGAAATTTTACTTTTATAAAATTTATTCATTTCACTTTTAGAAGTGCTTTCATCTAACCAAATCTTTAAAGTATATTCTTTAGATTTATTTGGTACTAATATATCTGTTTTTATCAATCTAGTATCATAGCTTTCATTATCAGGCAATTGAGTTTTTTGTAATTTTTGATTACTTATCTTTATAATTCCTGTATCAGAATTATTACTATCATTAAGGTTTATTTTAATACTATCTATATCAAGCCTATTATTTTTTTCTACATCAGATAAACTTTCTAAATTTATATCATATTCAACTATTGAGTTACATGTATTAGTTATTTTAAATGCATATCCAGGATTATCTAAACCTTGATCATCGGTCATTGGTACTTCACCAATTAAATTTATACCTTCTGATATATCTTGGTAATCGATATCAAGGCAACTTGTTCCGGCAACATTTTTATCTTTTTGTTTGTCAGTAGTAGTCCATAAAGAATAAGAAACACCTAAAATTAGAACTATTATAACAAGAAATATTAAAATTATTTTAGGTTTAGTTATTTTTTGTAAAATTTCTTTAAATTTCATTGTTAACCTCCTAATCCTATTTTAAATGGATTTTCTTTAGTTCCTGTTCCACTAATTATTTTAATATCAGGCTTTAAATACAAAACAGGGTGAACAAGATACGTATGATGTGTGACGCCGTAGTCCACGCCGCCACCATCATTAATATACGTCACGTAGTCACTGAAGCTAGTAAATGGAGAAATTGTCCATTGAAAAGCTCCTTCTCCTTGATATAACCAATCATTATCTCGACATCCTACATTTTCATCATAATAATACCAATCATCTAATGGAACAGACATGCAGGTTTCTAATGGTGTTGTATATTGTTTATTACTCCGTGTTTCTAGCCCAACTCCTCCAGCTGTTGCAAACCCGTAGTCACTAGGATACATTAAACCGATTTGTCCTATCCATTCTTTTTGATTTCCTGGATATACATAATCACTTCGCTCAATATTATAGAATAAATTTGATGTTAAATTACCATAATAATTTTCTTTGCTACTACTCCGATCCGGTCCACCTAAGTTATATTTTACAGTATCTATCATATTTCTATATTCTGATTTTATTCCTTTGTTAGTAAAATCTATTTTTTCATATTTAAGATTTATATCACTAAATCCTTTTGTATACCATGATATTCTATTATATTCATTTGATTTTGCACTATTTAAATACGCTGTATTTAATAATTTTTGTAAGCTAGATTCTGCCCAATTATTATAATAATCTGGGGATTGTATACAATGTCCTGGTTCATCTTCACTACGTAATTCATCACAACGTCTATCCCATGATATTTGTCCTATACCATCAGCTCTTATTAATTTTATCCTTGTATTTTTATTGCCACTACCATCTTCAACATTATTCATTACTCCGATAATGCGCCATAAGATTGGGTCGCCTTGAGAATGCATTTTTGTACATCTTTTATTATATTTTAAGTCATCTTCACATTCTTGTTCGTTTGGAAATTGTTTTACTCCACTAGTATAGCTAACACCATCAAATCCATACCATACATCAGTATCATATTGACCATCACCAAAATCAACATAGTTATTTGGATTTTTACCTATGTATCTTAAATTATGGTCCTCTGTTTCGTCTAATCTTAATTCTGAATTAATACTTTTACCAACTAAGTTAGAAATAAAATCAGTAAATTTCATATTGTAAACAACATTTGGATTAAAATAACCATTGATTGTTATTTTACTATTATGTAATTTATTCATTTCACTATTTGGAGCACTATAATCTAACCATATTTTTAAATTAAATTCACGTGAACTATTAGGCATAACAAAAGTAGAATCAATTAATCTAGTATCATAACTTTCACCTTCAGTTAATAATGTAGTAGCTTTATCATAATTATTTAAAGTTTTGGCAGTATAAGCCATCATATTAGTATCAGTTACTACAGCATCCAAATAATCTATGCTAGCTCTACTTTCATCTGGTACTTCTGTTAAACTTTCTAAATTGATATCAATTGCAACAATTTGGTCACAATTATTAGTTATTTTAAATGTATAACCTTCTTGATTAAGTCCATTTTCTATATTAGTTGGCTCTAAATTTTCTAAATTAATACCTTCATTAATATCTTCATAATCAATATCTAAACAAGTTGCAGTTAATGTATTTTCATCTTTTTGATGAGTTGTTGTTGTCCATAATGCTAAAGATACTCCGCCAACTAAAAGAATTATTCCAAGACATATAACAATAATATATTTTTTCTTTTTACTTTTTATTTCATCATTGTTCATTAGACGAACTCCTCTTTACTGCTAGTATTAACAAAAACGTTTGTTAAATACCTTTTTTACTCTAAATTAATTATAAAATAATTATAGGGTATTTGCAAGTATCTTATTTAAAAATCCATAAAAAAAGAAATGATTTTTCATTTCTTTAAAACTAATTTTTTATTTTTTAGTGTATAGATTAAATCAGCATTAAGAGCCATTTTATTATCATGAGTTATCATAATAATTGTCATTTTATTTTTTAATTTAACTAGGACTTGAGCTATTTGTTCACTAGAAGTACTATCTAAACTACTAGTTATTTCATCTAAAAGTAATATTTTAGTTTTACTAAGTAATGCCCGAGCTATTGCTAAGCGTTGTTTTTCTCCCCCACTTAAAATACTAGCATCTTCACCAATAACAGTATCATAACCTTTTTCTAAAGATTTAATTTTTTTATCTAGCCCAACTAATTTACATACTTTTTTTATATTATTAAAGTCTTCATCAATCATGCTTAAATTTTCTTTAATACTTAAATTAAAAATATATGGTTGTTGGGTTACTAAAGCAATATTACTTCGAATACTTTCTTCATCTAACTCATTTAATAAAGCATTATCAATATAAATTTTACCAGCAGTTGGTGTATATAATTTAGTAATTAAATTAAATATTGTTGTTTTACCTATGCCACTTGGCCCAACTATTGCTACAAATGATTTAGCATTAATTTTTAAATTAACATCTTTTAAAATTAAATTATTATCATAACCAAAAGAAACATTTTCTAAAGTAACACTACCTTTCACATTTGTTAATTTTTTATCACCATAGTTTTCGATTTCATAATCTAAAACGGAAAATATTCTTTTACTAGCTAAATTAAATTGGCTTAAATAAGTAATTAAAGTAGCAAACTTATTAGAAAAATTAAAGACATTAGTTTTATACATAAATATGATAATAAAATTAGCAGTACTTAATAATTTATATTTAATTAAAAAGATTGCTAAAAAAACCATTAATCCATAAAAAACTGATTCCATAAAACGAGCTATTTTATTAGATACTTCTAAATAATAACTACTTTTATATTCTAGTTCTTCGATTTTTTCAAAATTATTATTAGTTTTTAAATCAAATTTATCTTTTAATTGTAAAGTTTTAATATCTTTATTACCTTTTAATATTTCACTTACTAAAGATGTATTATTATCATTTAATAATAAACTTTGATTATGATAATAAATACTTTTTCTTATTCCATAATATCTTATTAAAATTGTACTAATAGATGCTATTAAATAATAGATACCAATTATATAATTTAAATAAAATATATATATTAATACTCCAATATTACTTAATGCAATAAGTAAACTTTCTTTAATGTTATTTAAAAAGTTAGCTATACTACGAGTATCATTATTTAATTTATTTAAAATAGTTCCAGTTAAATTTTCATGAGTTTTAGCATAATTTAAATTTAAAATTTTATTAAAAACTTTTCTTTTTATATTTAAAACAAATTTTTTACGAAAAGTTAAATAATTTTTTGCTAACCTTAGATTTAAAAATGTATTAAGTAGTTGTAAACAACCTCCGACTATTGCTAAAATAAATACTATTTTATAATTAGAAGCTAATATTTTATTTATAATATTACCATTAATTGAAGGTGTTACTGCTCCTAATATAGCAATTATTAAACCAATTACAATTAAATAAATTATTTCTTTTTGACAATTATTTAAAAACTTTATACATTTTTTTAAATTTAAATAAGTATCTTTCATTTTAATAAATCCTTATATATTTTAGTATATTGCGGTAATATTGTTTCAATATCATAATTTTTAGCTATTTTTAAATTATCTTTACTTAGTTTACTAGCTAATTTTGGATTATTTTTTATCTTTTTAATAGCCAGAATTAATTTTTGTGGGTCATTTATTGGAACTACTAACCCATTTTTATTATGTTTAATTAAATCATGGTTACCGCGACAATCTGTAACAATAATTGGTTTTTGTTTAGCCATTGCTTCCATTATATTAAGTGGTAATCCTTCTTGTTTACTAACGGATAAAACTAGATTAGTTATTTCTAAAATGGCATTAATATCATTTCTAAATCCTAAAAATAAAATCTTATCTTCTAAATGATATTTTTTAACTAATTTTTGGACTTGTCCATTTAAAATATCTTCTCCGACTAATAAAACTTTTATATTAGTTAAATCCATTTGACGTAAAGTTTTAACTAAATATTTTTGTCTTTTACGTTTAGAAATTTCTGCTACATAAGTAATTACATAATCATTTTTTTTAATACCTAATTCTTTTTTCAAAGTATTTTTCTCTTTTAAAGTTAATTTATTATGAAAATTATTTTGATGATAGCCGATTCCTTTAATAAAATAAGTTTTTACTTTAAAATGTTTTTTACTAAAATTATAATCTTCTTTATTAATAGTTACTAAACAATCAGTATATTTAATTAAATATTTTTCAATAGGATAATAAAGTATCCAATTAATTAAAGGTGCTCCTTTAAAAAAATGTAAACCATGAACTGTATATAATACTTTAGAATGAACTTTGGCTTTAGCAACTGCTAAACGAGTGTTTACTCCACCCATTGGAGTACTAGTTGATATTAAATCATATTGTTCTTGTTTTAAAATTTCTGCTAATTGTTTAATAGCTTTAAAATTACAAAATTTAAAAGGAGTCCTTGTTATCGGCAAAGCAAATTTTTTATCACAATTAGGAATTTTATTTTTTGTATTAGTTGCTACATGAACAATGTAACCATTATTTTTAAACCAGGCAATATAAGGTAAATAACATAAGTTTATATGCATATCTGTATTAGCAACTATTAAAACTTTTTTTGCCAAAATAAACCCTCCTTTCAAATTTATTGTTTTATTATTTCTTTTTTTAATTTTAAACTAATATCGTAACGTTTGCCTTTCATTAATTGAGCTTTTATTTTTGTTTTAGTACATAAATTTTTAATTATTTCCCCCATTGAATCAACCTTTTTATTTTCGTCAAATATTTCTAATAATATTTTTAAATCTTCCTTTTTTAACCAATAAAATGGCGGAATAGCATAATTGCTTCTAGGATGAATTGGTTTTTCTTCCATATTAATTATATAATTATTTTCATCTATTTCAATAACTCCTGTTTTTTGTAATTTAGATAACTCTGGCTCAAAATAATACATAATATATGATTCGTTATTTTTATTAAAATCATCAAAAATATATTTTAAAGAAAAATCTAATAAGTTATCTCCAGCTAAAACGAAAATATCATCATTAATTTTTAAATAATCAATTGTTTTTATTAAAGCTGATACTGCTCCAACTTTATTTTCTTCACATGTTGAACCATCACTTACTATCGTAATTTTAGTTTCTAACTTTTTCTTTTGATGCCATTTTTTAAAATCATCTAAAAAAGTATCATTAGTAATTATAATAAATTCATCAATATGATTAGTACTGCTAATAATATTATCCATAATATAATCTAAAATATATTTTTCTTTAATATTTAATAGAGCTTTAGATTTATGTAAAGTTAATGGATACAATCTTGTCGCATAACCACCAGCTAAAATTAAACATTTCATAAACCAACTCCATTATAAGTATTACAAAAATAAATTGCAAACTCTTTTTTATATTGGGGATATATTTTAAGATATTTTTCCGTAACAGTTTTTTTAATTATATCCTCTTTTTGAGGATCAATCAAAGCCATATAATAGCCATTAAATCCTGCTCCAGAAAATCTTCCCCCATAAACACCATCCAAATTAGTAACGATATCATGTAAAGTTTCTAATTGCGCCGAACCAGTTTCATAATTTTCAATTGAGCTTTTTCCCGACTCAGTTATAAGTTTGCCAAAATTAATTAAATCGCCTTTAGTAAAATATTTTATTCCTTCTTGAACTCGATTTAATTCAGTATAAAAATGGGTAGCTCTTTTAATATGATTTATCGGAAAAATATTTTTATTTTTTAAAAATATATCATAAGAAAATTTTCTTAAATATGCTTCTTGATATTCAATTGGAGAATTTTGCATTAAAGAATTCATTAAAAATGCTGTTGTTTTACATTCATCTACGCGAATATTATAACTTGTAGTTGGTAAATTATGAGTAATTCCTGAAAAAATTAAACATATTTTAAAATTAAGATTATCATTTATTTTAATTAATTTATGACTATTATCTAAAGGGTCAATACATAATAAATGATTTTTCTTACTATATATTTCGCAACTTGGATCTAATATCCCGACTTTCGTATTCATATATTTATTTTCTACAGTTACAACTAAATCAACTAAGTCTTTATTTTCTAATTTTAAATTATTTACTTTAGCTATAGCTAAAAGATAACATAAAATTATTGCAGAAGATGAAGCAAGTCCCCCAATCGGAATCGTTTTATCAATATGAGCATTTATTCCATAAATAAGTTCATATTTTTCCTTTAAAGCCTTAATACTACCTATTAAATAATCTGGCCATAACCCATTTGTTTTTGGAATATTTTTATAAGAAAAATCAGCTACACCATCAAAATTATCCGACGTAATAAAAAAAGAACCATCAGTTGTCTTGTTAAATTTTATTTTTAATCCCTTATCAATAGCAAAACCACATATTAAACCTAGTTGATGATCTATATGAGCTCCTAAAGGACAAACTCGAAAAGGGACAAATATTTCGTATTTATAATTAAGTTGTTTTTTCATTTTACTACACCTATGTTTAATTCCTATAAATTAATTATAAAGAATAAAATTTATTATTGCAAGTCTTATAAGTTACTTATTTTTAATAAAGCCAAAATAATTACACATACATCTTTTACTAGGACAGATAAATTCATCTTTAATTAACTTAATATCTTTTTTTAAAGCATTACCTACTACTGATAATTCATTACAAGAAACACAACGAGAAATAATTCCTAAATTATCAATTGAAATACTATTTACTCCGGAATCAC
The DNA here is from genome assembly GCA_947629125.1 of uncultured Bacilli bacterium. Taxonomy (GTDB): domain Bacteria; phylum Bacillota_I; class Bacilli_A; order RF39; family UBA660; genus RGIG4822. Next base: position 12,296 of record CANRCO010000001.1, read on the forward strand.
AAAGCATACCACAAGGATTAAAACCACCTTCAACATTTAAAGCTAAATCACTAGTATTGTAAAAATAAAATTCTTGATTTTTTTGGTTTGTTACCTTTAACCATTTTTGGTTATTTCTATTTAGTTTTTGTTTTAAAGTTGCAGAAATACTTTTATGATAATCACGAATAATTATATAAACAATAGAAGAAGCATATTTTTTATATTTCTCATAAAATTCTTGATATTTTAAATAATCTGCATCTTCAACTAAAGGATAACCAATATTAATTTTGATATTATAATTTCTCTTAGCTAAAAAATTAATAAAAGGTGCTATAATTTTATTTTCATATTTAGCTTTTTTTAATACTAAAGAATTTATTTTAGGATGTTTATTACGAATATATTTGATTTTTTCCATGAATTCTTTTTGATTTGTATATTCTTGATAATAATTAGCGGATATATTTAAAATTCGATTATCTAATCCTTTAAAAATATTTGTTATATTTTTTAATTGTTCTTTAGATAAAGATAAATTAGTAGTAATATAATAATTAATAATTCCCTTAAATTTAACATTAGCTAAATTAGTTAAAATAGTTATAAAATCTTTTAAAATAGTTACTTCTCCTCCAATTAAATAAAGAGAAATAGTTTTATATTTATCATTTAATTCATTTTCAATAAATTTAATAATTTTAGTACATATTTTAGCTCTTATTTGTGCTGATTCGCCTTTACTTTCTTCAATATGTTTGTTTTTATTGCCTTGAATACAAAAATCACAATAATAGTTACATAAACTAGTTAATTGCCAACGAATTGTATAGTTTTTATCTTTTCGTTTTAAATTTTCAATTGTTTTTATTTCTGAATTTTTCATATTATCACTTCTAATTAAAAATTATAATATTTATTATGAAAGGAGTCAACAAAACAAAAAAATTTTCTATTTCTAGAAAAATTTTAATTACTTTGTCAATTTTCTTACTTTTGCTTCAGTATCATTATTTACAATTGTAGCTGGTAAATAAGTAAAATCTGTCATACTAAGCAACCCATTTTCACCATTCATTTTTTGAACTTCAAGATAATTTTTATTATTATAAACAGTAATATTATCACTTATATAATTATATATTCCCAGTGGAACTTCCTCTACTTTGGTATTAACATTAATTAAACCATATGTTATGCTAACTTGATCTTGCTTTCCATTAGGAAAATAATTAATTTTCATAATTTTACGATATTCTTGATTATTTTTTGCAAATATTGGATTATCACTAATTTTAGAATAACCTCTTTGTTTAATTACACTAGTTAAATCAGTTGTTTCATCAATAGCTAAGTTGGAATATTCTTTTATAGAATTAGGATTTTTATAAGCTGTATAACAAGTAGTAGCTATCATTGCTCCAACTGCCAACGTACAAAGACAACCAGGTAAACATCCAGAAGATGCATATGTTTTACCATCATCATTATGCCAATTTTCTTTCATCTAATTTTCTCCTTTTAAAATTGCAAAACATATGCTAACAAAAAATACGCATTTTGTCAAATTATTTTAAAATACTTTCCCATTTATTTAATATCTTATCTTTTGTAAAATCTTGAACTCGTTTTTGACTAGCTAATTGATAATGTTTATATAACTTTTTATCATTTAAAAGTAATAAAATACTTTTAGCTATTTCTTTTTCTTCTTTAGTTAAAGCATCACCTGCTTCATATTTAACCCGATCACAAGTCGGAATTAAAATACCATAATCTCCTAAAGTTACTTTTTTAACAAATTTATCTAACTTTTTCTTAGGGGCTAAAATTTCTTTGGAACCACCTGGAGCATCTGTAGCAATAATTGGTAAATCACAAGCCATTGCTTCTAATAAAACATTAGGCATTCCTTCATAAAAAGAATTTAAAATATATATTTTAGCATTGTGCATATAACGATAAATATTATCAACAAAATCTAGTATTATGATATTTTTTTCTAAATGTAAATCTTTAACTAATTTTAAATAATAATCTTTATATGGTCCGCGTCCAGTCAAAATTAATTTAGCGTTCTTCTTTTGTTCAACTACTTTACTAAAAGCTCTAATTAAATGCCATTGTCCTTTTTGATAATTATATCGACCAGAAGAAATTATTACATCACCTTTAAAATATTTTCTATCTTCACTAGGTAAAGCTTCTTGTTTTTTTTCATTAATATCTTCAATTTCACAAAAATTAGGAATTACAATATTTTTTTTAGGTTTAGAGTGAAAATTTTCAATTTGGTCCAACATAACTGATTCAGATACATTAACTATTAAATCAACTTTCTTAATTATTTTTTTATATTTTTTAATTAATTTTGGAGAATACATCTCATCATTAGCTGAAATAAAATTTCTAACAGAAATTATTACTTTATCTTTATATTTAGTTACATAATTATAAATATTATATTTAAGTATAAAACTAATTGTATAGTCTATTTTTAACTCTTTTTTTACTTTTCTTAATTTCCATAAACCAATAAAATTTTTCTTTTTACTAGTTAGTTCAGGAATTTCAATTATATTAACATCGGGAATATAATCAGCATCTTTCATCGTTCTAACTACTAAAGTAACATTATGTTTATCTTTTAGATTATTGCATAAATTATAAATTACTTTTTCTGCCCCACCTGTACGCATAGCACCTATCAAAAATAAAATATTTTTTTTCATTTAATCACCTACATTTTCTTTATACCACAATTGAAATAAATAATAAGACCATAAAACAACAGCTCGATCATAATCTTTATTAATTTCAAAATCAATTATTAAATTCATTAAATTATTATAATCAAATAAATTTTGTTTTGCTATAAAATTTTTCGTTGATATTTTTTTGATATCATCTAACATAAATTTCTGAACCCAACTAATTAAAGGAATCCCAAACCCTTTTTTTTGATAATTAGCAAAATATTTCATCGGAATATTTTTAAATAAAATATTATCAAAGATAAGTTTACCATGACCATGATGATATATCTTTTTTGTTTTTAATTTAAAAGTATCTAATATTAATTGTTCATTATAAAAAGGTGTATAAAACGCCATATTAATATTTTTTAAAGGATAAAAATACTTCATCCGATATTTTTCACTAACTGTATTATTTAAATCACCAAGACATGCTCGATATCTTTTATTTTTTAATTTTGGCAAATCATAAACTTGTCCCTTAATTTTAACTAAATTATTGGAATACCGAAAACGACTTACAATATTTATTTGCGCCATTTGGTCAAAATTATGATATTTTCTTTGTCTAAAATATTTATTAAAAATTAATTTTAATCGACCTTTTAAATCAAATATTTTATACATTTCATTAGCTAAAAATATTGCATCACTACCTTCGCCCATTAAATAAAAATCATTTTTATCAGTTATATTATTAATTAAGTAATTTGTTGGAATAATTGAAGGGTCTGCAAATGGTTCTTCATATATTTTAGCTAAAGATTTAATAGTATCTTTAATTTTATTTTCTTTTAAAATAATAGTATGATGATTAGTTTTTAAAAACTTTGCAATTTTTTTCGCAGCAGGAGCTTCATCATTTTGACTAGGAATAGATAAAGTATAAGTATTAATAGTTGGTAAATAACAATCTTGGGTCTTTTTAGCTAGAAGGACTGAATCTTTACCACTACTCAAAAACACCCCTACTTGGCTTTTCTTTTTGCCAACTTGAGCTACTAAATTATTTATTGTCTTTTCTAAATCGACATCATTATTTTTCAAAGTGTTTTTATATTCATTTGCTAAATTAAAATAATTTTTAATTTTAATATTTTTAAAATTATATTCTAATATGGAACCTTTAGGTACTTTATAGATATTTTCATAAATAGTAAATGGTTCATAAATATAAGTATAACCTAAGTAATTAGCTAAAGCTTGTTTATTTATTTTTTTTACAATACTAGGTAATTTAGTAATCTCTTTTAAAGAATCACTAAAAATTAACAATCTATTTTGGAAAGTATAAAACAAAGGATAACTCCCTAATTTATCTTTAATTAAAAATAAAGTTTCTTTATTTTTATCAAAAATTATCATATTAAAATTACCAGTCAACTCATCAATAAATTTTAAATTGGTTTTAGTATATAAATCTAATAGAATATTTAATTCATTAACACTATTTATTTTATTTTTTTGTTTTAACTTTTCTAAATTAAAAATGGTTCCAATTAAATATATTTCAACATTATCATGACTTATTTTTTTTGGTAAATTTATTTTAAAGCTCTTATCTTTTTGTAAACTTATCATGTTTTATCCCTCCATAAATCTTCTATATATTCTTGGTACCATAATTGAAAGATATAATAAGCAAAAATTATATTACATTCTCGGCGGTCTAAAGATTTATTTTGTAATTTTTTTAGAAGTTTTAAAAATTGTTTATCAAATAAATTTTGTTTTTTTAAAATTTCATAATTACTAAATTTTATAATATCATTATAGAATATATTATACAAATATTTTTCTAAAGGAATACCAAAACCATTTTTCTTTTGATTTAAATAACTTTGGGGAATTTTTTGATAAACTATGTTTTTTAAAATATATTTAGTTATATTTTGATAATATTTAAATTTATGTTTTATTTGTAAGCTTTTTTGTACTACTATATTATCTACAAAAGGATGAGCTAAATTTAAACCATAATAATTAGCTGGATTACTTACTTTATAAAATAAATTACAAGATAAAAAAGTTTTAATATCGTTTAACATAAACTTAATTTGCGAACTAAACTGATGGGGAATTACATTATAGATTTGAGATTTTAAAGGATAATATAATGCTAGTTGTCGATTAGATTTTAAATATGGATTATAAACAATGACATTTTTATTTTTTAAATGTTGAATTTTTTGACGCAAAATTGTCATTCGCTCACTTATATTCCATTCTTTGTAAACATTGGAACCACAAAATAATTGGTCAGCACCATCACCAGTAAAGATTATATCCATATTTTTTACTTTACTGTTTAAAAATATAGTTGGAACCAATGACGGATCAGCAAATGGTTCACTATATATCTTAGGTACTAATTTAATAATTTTTTCAACATCTTTATCAGTTATATAATATTCGTGATGCTTGGTCTTTAAATGCTTAGCAATTTTTTTACTACGTACTGCTTCATTGCGTTCTTCTTCATTAAAACCAATTGTAAAGGTATGAACTTCTTTTTTAGCTTCTTTTAATAAAGCAGCTACTAAAGTAGAATCTACTCCTGCACTAAAAAAGACCCCAACTTTTTTATAGTTTTGCGATTGCATCTTAACAGCATCATATAAACTTTGTTCTAATTTTTGTTGAGCTAAATCATAATTTTTTAATTTATTTTTATTGACTTTATATGCTTTTATTAAATCATAATATTGATTAAGTATAATTTGTTCATTAAATTTTAAAGCCATACCTGCTGGTAATTTTTTTACTTCTGTAAAAATAGTCATTGGTTCTAAAATATAATTATAACTTAAATAGTTAGCTAATTGTTGTCGGTCAATATTTAAATCAGTTTTATAATTATTTATAATATATTTCAAGTTATTAGAACAAATAAAATCTTGATTAATTAAAGTATAATATAGTCGTTTAGAGCCCATTTTATCTTTAACTATAATAATTTCTCCAGCAATAATTAAAATAAGTAAAAAATTACCATTTAACAAATTAAATAATTTGTCTTGATAACGGTTATATAAATCAATTAATTTTGACTCAATAGATTTAGAAGAATTATCTAATTCATTTATATTATAAATATTACCAGCAATAAAGCAGTAATCTTTATTTATTTGTTTAACATTATTTTCAATAATTACTTTTATTTTATTTTTTCTTTTTATTACTGTAAATTCCATCTTTTATTCCTCGATAATTTTTAACCAATCTTGCATAACTAAAATATTTGTAAAATCATTGATTCTAGTTAAGGATTTTTTGTGATATTCTTCATAAGTTTGTTTATTTTCTAACAATTCTATTATGGCCTTAGCTAATATTTTTTCATTTTTGGTAATTGTCTCAATTTCATGTTCATTAATAAAACTAGGTATCAATAAACCATAATCACTTTTTGTTAATTTCGTTGTTATATTATTAAAATCATAAGTTTTACTTAAAATTTCTTTAGAACCACCTGGAGCATCTGTAGCAATAACTGGCGTACCACAACTCATAGCTTCAATTATTACATTAGGAAATCCTTCATAATCACTAGCTAATATAAAACATTTTGCCTTTTTTAAAAATTGATAAGGATTAGGATGAAATCCTAAAAAGAAAACATTATTCTCTAAATGATACTTTTTAACTAGCTCTTCTAAATATTCTTTTTGAGGTCCACGACTAAAAATAACTAAATGAGCATCTTTAACATTTTTTACAACCAAACTCATAGCTTTAATTATATGTTTATGTCCTTTATGAGGTACTAATCTTGCTAAAGCAACTACTAAATGGTCATTAACAATTGGTTTATCTTCTTTACTAAAACGTTTTTTTACTTCTGTAGCGATTTCTTCCAAATTGCAAAAATTAGTTATAACTGCCACTTTTTCGGCAGCAGCATGATAATTATTTATTTGGTCATTTGCTACGCTATTCGAACAACAAACTATTTTATCGGCTTTTTTCAAAGATATTTTGTGTAAAATTGTGGGAATAAATCCCTCTTTTTTCGTTGATAAATGGTTACGAACAGAAATTATTACTTTATCTTTATATTTTGTAATAGCATTAAAAAAATTAAAAACTGTAGTATAACTTATCGTTACATCAATTTTATATTCTTTTTTTAACTGACGAATTTTACGAATACCAAATATTTTTTTCTTTTTATTTTTTAAATCGGGTACTTCAATAATTGGCACAGTAGTTTCATAATCTTGATTACGTTTTGAAACTACTACTAATATTACGTTATGTTTTTTTTGTAATTCATTAGCTAACTTAATTATGGAATGCTCTGCTCCACCATTAGATAGATAACCAATAAGTAACATAATATTTTTTGCCATATTAAGACCTTCTTTCTATTAAAGTATAATAATCACAATTACATTTTGTAGCGGGACAAATAAACGGTTTAGAAATTAATTTTAAGTCATTATCTAAAATATTAGTAATTATAGTTTCTTTAGCACAACTTAAACAGCGTGAAACATCACCCATATTATTAATAGTGATACTATTCATTCCTGAATCACAATACATACCTTTTGGATTAAAAGTATCTGATACTTTTATATTTATTTTACTTGTATTAGTAAAATAAATTTGTTCATTATTTTTTAAAGTAACTCTTATTTTTGGATAATTATTTTTATTTAATTTCTGTTTTAATTTAGAAGAAATACTTTTCTTATAATTACGAATAATTATATAGTTAATAGTATTAACATACTTTTTATAATGTTTTTTAAATTTTTTAAATGCTTGATAATCTTCATCAGTAACTAAAGGATAACTTACTCCAATGTAAATATTGGAAATGTCTTTTTCCCATTTATTAATTAGTTTTTTTAATAATTTTATTTTTTTAAATAAATAAGCATTATTAACAAATAATTGTTTTATTTTATTTTTAATTTGAAATATTTTTAATTTATCAATAAAATCTTGAGGTGTTGTATATTCTTTATAATAACTAGCTGTTAAATTAAGAAAACGATTATTTTTATTTTGAAAAATATCTTTTATTTTTTGTAAATTGTCTTTTGATGTTGATAAATTAGTGGTAATAAAAATTTTAATTATGCCCGGAAATTTAGAATTTACTAAATCATTTAATATTTTAGAAAAGTCCTTTAAAATAGTTATTTCTCCCCCAATAAGATATAAATAAATTTTTTGATATTTTTTACTTACTTCATTTTCTATAAATTTAATTAAATTAGCACATATGTGCTCGCGAATTTTCATTGATTCCTTTTTACTATCACTTAGATGTTTAGCTTTATTTCCTTGCACACAAAAATCACAACTATAATTACATAATTTAGTAATATTCCATCTAATTATATAAGTATTTTTATCTATTCGTAAATTCTCAATTTTAATTATATCTTCATTTTTCATAACAACCTCTAACTACATAAAAATATCATATCACAAAATTTTAGGTAAATAAATAAAGTATTCATCTATTTTGAATACTTTTTATTTTCATTTAATAGCCCCATAACTATATAAAATAATGGTGCTACCATAATAACACTGATATTGAAGAAAGCTTGAATTAAATAAGCTAGAAAGGCCAGAAAATAAATGTAATTTTCTTTTCTATCTTCTTTATTTTTTATATATTTAATTATTGTAAATACTAGTAAACCTAAATAAGTAATTATAGAGAAAATACCTTCGGTAATAAATTTTTGTAAATATTCATTATGAGCTTTATCAAAACATTGTCCTTTTGAACCAATACCCACACATATATAATTACCCTCATTTATTAAAGAAAAATTATCAATACCCATACCAGTTAAATAATATTTTGGGGCATAAGAAAGTGTTTTTTTCCAAACATATACACGATAATTACCTGTTTCATCAGTGATACCTTTTTTAAATATATTTTTAATTTCAATGAAATTTTTATTCATGGTATAAGTAATACGATGGTTAGCAAATTGGTCAAAAATTAATATTAACGCAATTAATAATCCTAAAGTAGATGACCCATATAGAACTACTTTTTTAATATTATTTTTATTTATTTTAGTTAACAATGTAATGAGAATAATTAATCCAGCTGCTAGATAACAACTAGTTGTATTACCAATAATTAAACCGTAACCAAATAACAATGTTAATAAACCATAAATTATACCATGCTTTTTATCTTTTGCTTGAAGTAATTTACCATAAACTAACATCAAACACATTAAAATATAACTTGAATAAAAGTTGGGATTACTTAATGTGCCACTAGCAAATTTAAAATGAGCTGACCAATTATCACTACGGTCATAACCTAAAATATTTTCAATTCGCAATGTTTGAATTGTTCCTAATAAAATTTGATATATACCACTAATTATAATCGTATAAAATATAACTTTTTTTTGGTCTTTATTTAATGTAGATGCTAATAAAAAGATAAAGTAATAACTTAATATAACTAATAACCCTTCAAAACGACCTTCAGCACCATATAAAGCCATTTTACCATCAAGGGCAAATTTATATGATATATAAGCAAATATAATTAATAATAAAATAAATAAATCTTTAAAATGGATTTTATCACGATTAATTATTTTATATGTTGTGTAAAAAAATAATGCACAAAAGCCAAAACAAAATAAGCCTAAAGAAAAATAATAATAAGAAAAGTCAAAGATAATTTTAATTGTTGTACCAACACTTAAATATGCCACTAATAGTATTATTAGTAGCATATTTATAAGGTCGTTCATTTTTTTTAAACGTTTCATTAATTTGATCCTGTTGAAATGCCAATGTCTGATGAAGTGCCTAAATTTTCCAAATCAAAATATTGTCTTAAACTATTATCAGAAGTAGCATATGCATAATTACATTCCTTACTTTTAAATACATTTAGACTTCCAAGATTATACATTGTAGAACCTGACCTTTCGCCGCCCTGCGAAATATAATTAACCGTTCGATTATTTAATTTTACTACTTTACCAACGATTTTAGTATCATTATCATTGCTAGCATCTTCACCATCTATTGCTAATTTTGAATCAGATATAAAATATATTTTATTAATTTTTCCATTAGAATCTTTATTTATTTTTACTGAGCCAAAATAACCATCCTTAGCACTTTATCATAGTAGCCTAAATCAGCAAGATATTGCATAGAAATAATTATATAATCATATTGATTTAATTCAGCTCTACTACTATAAGCAAGTTCTGCAGCTTTAACAAGAGCTCGACCATCATCAATTAATGATTTTCTTCGTGATTGGTCAAGAATTGGTAAAACACCAACTGCTGCTATCAACATAACAATTGCTAAAATGGTAATTACGGCTAGTAATTCGATTAGTGTAAATCCTTTTGTATTATTCATTCTCAGCCTACTTCCTAATCACTTACAGTTGCAAGTTCAGTAACACTAGGAATACTTCCACTAGCACCAGAATTTGTAAAGAATACTAAACCAGTACTTTTCATTTTTACGCCAGTATGAGTTTTTAAATAATCATATAATTTTTGACCACCACTAACTGTACTTGTATAAGCTAAAAAGGCTGTATTATACTCTGCATCAGTCTTATCATCAGATTCTCTTCGTGAATAATCTGTATTATCACCTACTGAAAGCGGTTTTCTCTTATAACCATATGTACCATCACTTATCGAAAAATGATATTCTACTTTTTTGCCATTTTTTTCAACATGAACAGCACCGCTATAACTAGATGATTGTTTATCATAGTAACCTAAATCACTTAAAAAATTTAAACTTAAAACCAAATCATCATACTTTCGCAAAGAAGAATTTTCAGTATAAGCAAGTTCTGCAGCTTTTACTAATTCTCTACCTTCATTTAATAAAGATTTTGCTTTTGACTTTTCAATCATTGGCAATACACCAATTGCAGCAATAAGCATTACTATACCTAAAATAGTTATTACTGCTAATAATTCGATTAATGTAAATCCTTTACTTTTTTTCATTTTCTAACCTACTTTCCTATTTTTAAATTTACTATAATATTTAATAAAAAATAATAATATTTTATAATTTTTTATTATAAATGCTTACTTTTTTACCACCTATGGTTATACTTTGACCTTCATTTATATTACTTGTTCCAGCATATGATGAATTACCACTGTAACAAACTGCTTCATAATGTTTTGCACTTTCTTTTATTGATTTAGATAAAACATAATCTTTAGCATTTTTATCTTGCATATTATTCATATTTTGCCAAGCAGTTGCTCCACTTTTTGTTTCATAACCAATAGTACCTATTTCACTTTTTATTGTATATTTTTTAATTAATTCACCACCATTATATTCAATATAAACACTACCAGAATAGCCATCTTCTATACCTTTATCAAAAAAATTTTTATCATGTAACCATTCTAAAGAAATACAAACATTTTTGCCAACCATTTGTTTATTATCAGAATATGCAAGTTCAGCAGCATGAACTAATGTTTTTCCTTCATCAAATAAAGCATCATTTTTTGATTTAGTCATTACTGGTATAACTCCAATTGCAGCAATAAGCATTACTATACCTAAAATAGTTATTACCGCTAATAATTCAATTAAAGTAAAACCTTTTTTATTCATTTTAAACCTACTCTCTATAAACAGATTAATATATTTAGATTATTAAAACAATAAAAAAATATTTAATTTACAAAATGTTGTCAATTAAGTTCATTTCGTCTAATTAAATAAATTTTATTTTTTTTATAGAAAGCATAGAAAACATCTTTCGCTTGTAAATTTTTCTTATCTAATTCTTCTTGCAACCATTCAGTTGTTTTACCAATATGATACAAAGCTTTTTTTTGAATTAAACCATCTAAAATTAATGGCATAGGATAATTTGATTTTCGTCCCATAAACTTATATTTAAAAATTGATAATTTTCCATTAGGTTCTAAAAAAGCATATTCCACTTCTTCAATATTACGAATTTCTTTTTGTCTTAAACTAAGAAGTAAATCATCCATAGTATAGCGTTGTTTAATTAATTCTGAATAATTTATTTTACCATTACTAATAATTAAAGATGGCTTACCATCAAATAAAGTACGAAACTTACGTGACTTTAATGAAAAAAAACCTAATCCTAATTCTAGTACAACTAAAACAATAACAGGCATAATAGTTAAATATATCGAATCTTTACTATTTTCAATACTAATTGCTACTAATTCAGCTATTAAGATAGAAACAATTAAATCAATAATTCCTAGTTGTCCTACTTCTCTTTTACCCATTATTCGATAACATAAAGTTATAAAAAAGTAAAAAAATAATGTCCGATAAATAACAACAAATAATTGCATATAATCACCCAAATATATTATGGTTAAATTCATATTATTTTAAACACTACCATATTATTTACTAGGTGATTTAATGAAAAAGATACTTTTTTATTTAAAACAAATTGGATTTTATCTAGGATTTATTTTAATTTTAGCTTTGTTTTTAAGTTTACTTAATTTATTAAATATTGGTAGCAATGTAACTAATGTTTTAGCAATAGCAGCTTTAATCGTTTACTTTTTAATTATGGGAATTATTCATGGTAAAAAAGCAGATAGTAAAGGTTTCTTAGTTGGTTTAAAAATTGGTTTAAGTAGCATTTTAATTTTAATTATTATTGATTTAATTTTCTTCCGAGCTAAATTTAGTTTAATTCGTATTATATATTATTTAATTTTATTATTATCTTGTATTTTAGGAGGAACAATTGGTATCAATCATAAAAAAGAAAAATAACTAAAAAGTACTTAAGTTAAAGTACTTTTTAGTTATTCATTATTTTCCAAGGATGGTCCTTCTTCTTTTAATAAACCATAGTTTCTTAATACAATATTACCATCATCTTTTTTAATTTCATAAGTATAATATAACTGTTTAACTCGATTTATTAATTGAGATATATTATTTTTATTAGCTTTTACAATAATCTGTTCATTATCAAAGTAATATTCTCGAATAATTTTATTTTTTAAATCTTGAATAATAGTTTTAGATATATAAGATAAATCGTAAGCAGTATTATATTGATTAATAGTAACTACATTATTATAATATTCTGGTTTTAAATTTAGAAAATGATTATCATATTTTAAATTTAGAATAATTTCATCATCAGTTAAACTATCATCAATTTGATATTCAATCTCACTATAATCAAAATATATTTCACTATTCATATGATAATATGTTATGTGATTTTTTAAATTAACTAATTCATTACTATCGGCTATTTTATAATTTCTTAATTCAATAAAGGTCAAACTTAAACCAATACTACCAATAATGATACAACTTAATAAAATTATAAATATTCTTTTAACTTTATTTTGATGATTAACAATAAAATTATAAAAGATTTCCATAACTTGTACATTGAAAATTATTAAAGCCATAAACATAATAATTAAGCCGAAGACATTAACACCTTTAAATTGTAAGAAAATTAATAAAACTAAACTAATGATAAAAGCAATTAAACTAAAGACAAATAGAGTTAAAAAACAAGCAATAATAAATTTAATAAAATAGATAACTAATTTAGATAATACGGCTAAAAAAGCAAATGGTCGATCATGTGGATCGCGAATAATTATTTTTTCTATTTTTTCAGATGATTTTTTTATAGTTTTGGGAGTTGTATTATCTACTTCATTTCCATCATAATTAAATTCATAATAATTTAAATATCTTATTTTAAAGATATGAATTAAAATAATTATGGCTAAAATAAAGGAAAGAATAAAATAAATTCCCTCACCAATATCTAAAATAATATTTTTAATATCATATGGTAAAAAAGCTAAAAAATTAGTCATTATATTGCTTAAAATACTACCAACAATCATACTGATAATTAAAAGTATTATAACTACTATAGCCATTTCAATTAAGCATTTAATAATACTTAAAAATTTCATTTGACCAAACATATTAATACTTTTAGTAATAAAATCTAATAAACTATCAATATATTCATTTAAATGATTTTTAGTCTTATTCATTTTGGTAATATCAGTTAATTCTTCATTAACTAAATCATCTAATGTACAGTTAAAGATTTTACACATAGTTACTAATTTATCCATTTCCGGATAGGCTTTATCACTTTCCCATTTAGAAACTGATTGGCGACTAACACTTAACTTATCGGCTAGTTCTTCTTGCGATAAATGTATTTCTTTTCGCAATTTTTGTAATTTTGTTCCAAAACTCATTTTGCACCTCCAAGTTAAATTCTATATTAATTTATGGTTGCATTCTACCAATTTTCAGCTGCTTTTTTGCCAACTTTAGGTTGCATTTACCCTATTTTTTCCATTTTATTATCAATTATTGAATAAAGATATAAATTTATATTTTTAGTAGTTAAAGTAGAAATATAATTTTTATAACCTTGTAATTGTTTTAAATAATTCTCATCAACTACATTTTGTAATTTATAATCAATAATATCAATATGATTAGAATATTCTAACATTAAATCAATTACGCCATGATATTCAACATCATTAGTTGTATATAAAAATTCATATTCTTGATAAACGTTAGCAGCTAAAATATCTTTTAATAAATCTTGTTTTAAAAATGCTTTAATTTTTTCTTTGATAAATTCATCAGTAATTAAAGATTCATCAAAATTTTGTAAATCTATCATTTCTAATACTTGATGAATTTTTAAACCTAACTGGATATTTTCTTGTTCTTTTTTACTAATAATTGATTTAATTTCTTTAGAAAAATGTTTTTGTTCCTGATATATAAATGGTAAATTAATTTCATTTACTTCTAAGTTAGTATTCTTTTCTTTATTATACTCATTAGTTTTTAATAATTTATAATCTTTAGTTAAATTTAAAGTATCTATATTTACATTACTAATAAAATTGTTTAAATCTTTTTCTATCGAATAAATAATATCGGCAAAAGAACGATATTTTAATCGATTATATAGTTGATAATTATCTGAACTATCTTTTTTATTATGTGGTAAAACAATAATCATTTTTTCTTTACATCTAGTTAATGCTACATAAAATAATCTAATTTTTTCTGATATTTCTTCACGAAAATAATCTTGTTTAAATAATTCTTTAGTTAAAGTGGCATATAAACCATTTTGATAATAAGGAATTACAAAACCATATTTTTTATTAAATAAAAATTTATCATTTAATTCTTTAATATTAAATTCTTTGTATAAACCACTATAATAACAAATTGGATATTCTAAGCCTTTAGATTTATGAATAGTCATTATTTTAACACTATTATTATTTAATTCATCAATAGTATATTTTAAATCATTATCAGAATTAATTATCTTTGTTAAATAATCAATTACATTAATATAATTATAACCTAAATTATCTAAATTAGTCGCTAACTCTAGTAGTTTTTTTAATCGTTTATTTCTTTTTACAACGTCCCCTACTAAAATTGTCTTTTGAATTATATTAGTAACATTAAAAATTTTTAAAAATAATTCATAATTAGTTAAATTATCTACATCAATACTAATATTTTTTAAAGTATTATAAATAGGATTATTCGTAAATTCATTATTTTCAAACCAACTAAATATTTGTGGGTCTTTTATTTCAAAAAGATAACTTCGTGCAACACTTACTAAAGCATACCGAAATTCGCCATCATAAGTTTGAGTTTTAATTTTATTAAGTAATATTAAAATATTTTTGATAATACTTAAATCTTCGCTATCTTTAAAGGATTCATCTTGATATAAAGTTAAAGGAATATTAAAATATTCAAATATTTTTTTATATAAATTAAAAGTTGCAGACCTATCCATTAAGATAACAAAATCACTATAATTTACTTTTCTTAAACTTTTTAAATTTTTATCAAATATTAAATAATTGTTTTCTAATTTTTGTTTTATATCTTGCGCAATTATAAATGCTTCAATTTCTTCTTTAGTAAAATTATTTTTTTCATAATCATACATCTTTATTTCTAAATTATTATTTTGGGTAGTTTTACCATCTTCTATATAAATGTTATTACCAAAAATCATTTGATGTTCTTTTAAATAATCAGCTCCACCTAAAAAATCATCCATTATTTTATTAAAAATTAAATTAATATTATTTAGTACTTCTTCTCGAGAGCGAAAATTTTTTAGTAAATCTATTTTTATTCCTTCAATTTCTTGTTTATAACTATCATATTTACTTTTAAATAAATAAGGATTAGCATTACGAAAACGATAAATAGATTGTTTAATATCACCAACCATATAAACATTATGATTACTTATTAAATTAATAAAAGTTTCTTGAATATCATTAGTATCTTGATATTCATCTATCATTATTTCTTTAAATTGTTGTTGTAATTCTTCTTTGACAAAAGAATTATTTTTAACTATGTCTATTGCCATTAAAGCTATATCTTGAAAATCATATAATTCTTTAGTTAATTTTATTTTTTCATAACGATTAAAAAATTCATTGATAATATCAATAATTACTTGTACATTCTTTTTCGTACTATTAATATTTTCTTTTATTTCAGAATAAGAACCATATATACTTAATTTTATTAAGTCTTCTTTAAGCGCATTTATTTGGTCTTTAATTTCTTTTTCTTCTGCACTTGCTTTGAATCTCGGCTTAACTAAACATGAAGAGTATGTTATAAATTCCTCTAAAGTTTGGGCATTTAAAATATTTTTTAAACTTTGATACATAATTTCATAATTTTTAGAAGAAGCAACTACACTATAATCTTGTAATTTATTTACTAATTCATCTTGTTTTAACAAAAACAATTTTAAATATTCTTGTTTTAATAAATCATAATAATCTAAGCTAAAGTATTTATTTAAATAATCTTGTAAAAAAGAGCGATAATCTCCTAGTTTTTCTAATTCTAAAATAAAATGTAATAAAGCATTTACCAAATCTTTATCATCTTTATTGCAATAATTATCAATTAAATTTAGAAAATTAGCATCTTTTTTTTGATAGAATTCTTCCATAATATTATTTAATAATTCTTGTTTTTCTAAAATAATTATTGAACTATCAACTACTCTAATATCTGGAGTAATATTTAATAAATAATGATATTTTTTTACAATACTTAAAGAAAAAGAATCAAAAGTAGTTATATAAGCTATATCAATATTAGCTAACTCATCTTGGAATTTATTATTTTCTTTGATTTTAGCTCTTATTTCTTCTTTCATATTTCGCGCTGCAGCATTAGTAAAAGTTAAAACTAATAAATCAGTTAAGTGCCAACCTTGATTTAATTTATGGATAACTCTTTCAGTTAAAACTGCAGTTTTACCACTACCGGCACCAGCACTAACAATTATATTATTGCCACTTTTAATAATTGCATCATTTTGTTCTTTAGTCCATTTAGGCATTTTATTACTCCTTTCTTAATTAGTTTGATTATTCATAAATTCTAAATTTTTATATTCGGTTAATTCAACTGTATCCTTTTCACTTTTAAAACAAATATCATTATAAGTACAATTTTTACAACCTTCACAATTTTTACCAATTTGTTTAGGATTAATTTGAAATTCTGCAGCCATTATATTTTTAAATCCTTCTTTTATTTGTTTATCGACTAAATTAATTAAATTATTAATCGTTAATTCATCTATTACTTTACTATTTGAATAAAATTCTTTAGAATTTGTTTGTTTTAAACTTTGAATCATTTTACTATCGCTATAAGTACTATCTAACTTTTTTAAAATATCTACATTATTAATACTATAACCTTGTAATTTTAAATTGTTTTTCTTATTAGTTATTAAATCTTCTTTTGGTTTTAATAAACCATTATTTTTTAAAACATTTTGTAAATAAAAACCTGCTATATGGTGATTTTGAAATTTTGGATGATGTTTAACTAAATATAAATAAATTGGTAATTGCATCCCTATTCCATAAATTGTATTATTTAAATTAATATTCGGATTACCTGTTTTATAATCAATAATTGCTAAACTATCTTCATCATATTTAATTTTATCAATATATCCTTTAAAGTTATTATTTTCATATGGAATATTTATTCCTTCTTCCCTTAAAGTTGATTTTAACTGGCTATATTCATCTTGATTTTTAATTTCATTAATGATAAAAATTAATTCTTTTTTTAGTTTTTCTAAAAAGAACATTTCTTTAGCAGTAAACTTTCTATTTACTAAACTTAAGGCTTGATGCCAACTAGTATCCATATTAAAATCATCTTGATAGATATCTTTTAAAACACTATGATAAATATTACCAATATCTAAAATAAATTTATCAGTAAAAACATTTAATTTTAAAATATTATTTAAATAATAACGAAATTGACATCGATTATAATTATCTAAACTACTATAAGATAATGTTAGATGATTTTTTAAGTATTTATTTAAATTAATTGGATTAATTTTATGATAAGAATTATCATATTTTAAATAATTATTATTAGGATATTTTCCTAATAATAAATCTAAATTAGGATTAATTATATTATATTTATTATAATCATCTAAAAAAATAGCTAACTTTAGTTCATTATATAAATGACTATTAGTATATATATCATTATCTATCTTTTTAATCGGATAATTTAAATTAGTAAAAATATTACTTAGAAATAATGGGCCATTTTCATCAGTAGTTTTATAAGATATTATTAAGTTTTTATTGTTTTGTAATTGTTTTTGATAAATTACTAAATTATTTTGATTAATTTCTTTAGAAGTAAATAAACCTAATATTTGTTTTTGTTTATCGTTAAGATAATCTTCATCTTTTTTAATTTTAGGAAAACTATTTTGATTAACACCCAAAACAAATAAATAATCATCATTAGTTAAATTATTATTAATAAATTCAATTTCATTTACTGCTATTTGATATTTTTTTATTGTTTGTTTAGTATTTTTTAAATCATCAATAATCATATCTTTAACTAAGTTGTAATTATCAGTCCAACTATAACGATTACAAATATTTATTATTTTATTATAAATATCTTCAGCATCGACACTTTTAATTTGTTTTCTAACTATATCTAAAGTTTTTTTAATATCTGCTTGATAATGTAATATAAATTGTTGAACAATATTAGTACTATAAATTGTGGTATTTTCTTGTAAATTTACAGGTATATGATAAATAAAACTATATTTTTTAATTAAATTACGATAAGTATCATTTAAATTTGTTAAATAAATATGTTTAATATCGACATTTTGTTTTAATAATTCACATATTTTATTAAAGATAAAAATTACTTCTTCTTCAGCTGTAGAAGCTTCATAAATTTCATGAGTATAATTATTATTTAACTCTTCACTCATAAAACTTACTTTGGTAATAGTTTTTAATTTACTAATAATATTTTGCCAAAAAGAGTTATAAGGTTTATTTTCCAAAATAATTTCATATTTTTTTAAATTATTAGAAAACAATGGATTAAAAATTAATAAATTATTATTAATTAAATCATTTTTTATAGCATATAACTGATTTAATTTATAATCAGAATACTCTTTAGATTCAACATATATTAAATTATCTAAATAGATTTTAGCAATTTTTTTAATAACATTATATTTTTGCATAACATAATAAATAGTTTGTTCATCATAATTAAAAATATATTCTTTTAAAAATTCTTGATATGTCATTATTTTAACATTAATCAATTGTTGAATTTTTTTTAAATATGTATTTTTTTGTTCTGTTAATATGAGTTTTTTCATTTAATACCACCATACTTATATTTATAACATACATTTGTATGTTTGTCTATTTAACCAAAGAAAAAAAGCAAAAATTGCTTTATTTCCATGAAGGACCTACGCCTTCGGCTATATGACAATTAGATTTATTATTAACATTACAGTTATTTAGCCATAAATTAAATTTAAGTTTTTCATTAGTTTCATATTTATAATTACTTACATATTTACCAATTTCATTTAAAAATTCACTAGTGCATATAGCTTTTTTATAAATTACCAAATCTGGATTGTTTTTATCACTTTCATTAGCTTTACGCCAATCAATTACATCGCCACTTTCATTATAACTAACTGCAATATCCATACAATTTAATTCAGTATCTTGATTGGATTTACGAATATTTTCAATAGCATTTGCATCTAAAGTAAAGGAATATTCTGGTTCTTTTGAGTATGTATATTCTTCACCACTTTGTTTAGCTTTTTTAGTTATTTGTTCTTGCATCTTATCATATTTGTAACTATTAAAATAGGTTGAATATTTATTAATACCATTTGGTGATGGATTATTTAAAGATACCACACTAAATTTAACATTTAAATCAGTTTTAGTGCTACTATAAGTACAAGCTAAAGATGATACGCAACCAACTTCACAACTAGGACATACTTCTAATGAATCATCATTATCATTTTTACAAACATTACTACTTTCATCATAGTTATCTTTACAACAACTCTTGCCACTTTTATCAACTTTCAAATCTGTACTACAACAAACATTGTTTTTAGAATCAGTAGCATAAATATTGGTTGCACAATCATCACTACTATCAGAGCTCGTATTAAAATTACAAAGTGGTGCATCATCTTTACAACATTCTTTATTATCACAACAAGCACCATTTTTATCCATACTTAATTCACAAATGCCACAAGTATTATTTTCTTTTATTAAATCTACATCACAAGATTTAGCATAATTACTATAATTTATTTCAATTGGAGAATAATAATTTTTACTTGTTCGATAATAACGATTATTTATTTTATAATAATCATAATAACTATCTTTACAACATGTTAATTTTTCTTTTGTTGTATCAGAACATTCTCTAGTTTTTTCATTATATAATTCTATACAACATTCTTGTCCATACCGATCTGTTTTTTTAGATGCACATGGTTTTTTCTCGCATTTATAATTATTGGCATAATAAACATCACTACAACATGTCTCACCACTAGCATCTTCAACTGTGTAACTTCCTTTTTTACATGGACCATCACCAGTATCTCTTTCATTAACATCGCTAATTGTATAAGTACATACATACTCATATGATTCTTGTATAGCATTGTTTTTATTACTTATTAATCGGCCAGTTTCATTGGTATCATAAAATTTACCTAAATTATCAATATGTAATTTAAAGTAATGTTCACTACCATTTTCAACATCGGCAGATACTGGTAAACCATCTATTAAATCTTCTTCCGTAGTTGTACTATCAGCTAAAGTTGGTTTATCATTTTTTATTGTGAAATACTTAGTTGGACTATATAAAGCTGTAGTATTTTGAGTTAATTTAACATAATTATTTTTAATTATTTTAATATCACTTATACTACTGAAATCTGTAGCACAATTAGTACAATCAATATTTTTTAAATTTTCTAAATATAAATCATGTTTTATTTTATAACTGTTATCAGTGTACTCTTTTTCTTCTAATGAACCATTTGTACAACTGCTAAATCGCATTTCTACAGACCTAGTATCCAAAGGTGCATTACACTCCCATAATTTTACAGTATTTTGCGTTGTTTGTTTATCCATTAAGTCTGTTTTGTTTTTAATAACATCAAAATAATCATCTTCATATTCATAAGTTACATCTGGCATTATTATACCTTTAGTTTCACCGTCATTATTTTCATCACTAATATAATCATTCGCCCAATCAACACATGATGTAGCTTGAGTTTTTAAATTTTTAAGATAATTTAATGAACCAGTATAATTATCTGTAATATTTTCATATCCAAAAACTTTACCATCAAAATAATCTCTTAATACCTCTAAATCTGCTACTACAGCATCATATTCAGAGCCTTTTAATATATTATTAAGTTTTCCATCACCAGCTATATGTTGTTTGCCCATTCCCATATAATAATAAATATCAAAATCATCTGTTTTTTTACTACAACTTATATTATTACTCCTTTTATTATAGCTACATTCATCATATTCAATATCATTATAAATTACACAATAACGTCCTTTATCACAACTTTTACCAGTTGAGGAAAAAACTTTATTTAGAACATTATAAAGATTATAATATTCGACAAATTCTTCAATTTCATTATCTAAATCTTCATCGCTAATTTTATCACTATCAACTTTTTCATAACAAGTCATTGTTCCTGAAATTTTTACTAAATATTTTCGATTTTTATATAAATAGTTATAAGCTTTTGCAGTATCTCTTTTCGATAAATTATAATTAAATTTATAATCTTCTTTACAATAAACAGTACAATAATTATTATTTTTAAAGCCTTTTAAAACATAAGAATTACCATTTTCATCAGTAGCTTCTTTTTCTTTTTGAATAAAACATGTATATGGATTACTTGGCCCAGTAATAGTACTTGTAGAATAACTATTAGAACATTGAGTTGCTAAAGAGTTTTCTGTTTTACAACTTCCAGCACAATATTCTTTATAAGCATAATTATCTTCTTCAAAATATTTACTATTTTCATAAGTTGAGCAACAACCATTAGAAAAGAAATTTTGAGCTGAAACTTGTTTACCATTTAGTTTATATTTATAATTTGAACTATCACCTTCAATTAAACATTGATTAGCTAAATAGGGAAATTGAAATTCAAAATTATAATTTTTAGTTGCAGCACCACCGGTAAAATTAACTATCATTCTAGCGGAATTTACTAGTACTTCATCAGTAGCAACATTAGCATTTTGATTTAAAACTAATAAACGATTGTTATCATTTTTATTAATATAAGGAATACTTATATATCCAGTATATTTTTTACCAGCATAATTACTAATATCTCCTTTGATTGTAATTGTATAAGTTATTTTTGTTGTATTTTTATCTTTATCTGTAGTTCTTCTCGTTTCTTCTATTTCACAAGTAAATTTACTATTATTATCATTTTTATCTGAACAATCAATAGTTGGTATAGCATTATCATCAATGGTAATAATACCATTATCATATGAAAGAACATAAGTTGTTTTAGCTTCAAAATTTGATAATTCATAGTTACTTACAGTATAAGAACCATCACTCTTTTTGCTACTAGTGTTGCTGCCATTTTGCGTAAATGTCCAATAAGAATCATCAACTTCATTGCCAGTTCTATCAACAAATTTGCTTTTAATTTCCGCTGGATTTAATTTAAGAAAATAAACATCATCGGCATATTTATGTGCTGTTTGAAACATTTGAAAAGCCGTTTTTAAATAATCATCGTATCCGGTGTGAGGAATTGTTGGGTCACTACAAAATATCCAACCACTTTCACTATCAAGAGCATAACTTTTTTTACTACAATCGAAATTTGGAGTAGCATGTTGTTGAACTGTGTAATTACCATATAATTTTCTAAAATCCATAAAAGCTTCATGACGTTTATAATAACTTATATTAGGAGAAGTATTACATAAAGCTTTTTCACCATTTGTACCACAATCTACAGCATAATCATCAAGTTGCCCAACATCATAATAATATGCTAAAAATCTTGTAGCTAATTCAGCTACTATATTATCAGCTTCTTTATCAGCATTTTCTCTTTTCATAATTGCAGCATAAGTATTATTATCACCAATAAAACCATATAAATAATACATTGCTAAATCAAAACGTCGAACATTTTCATATTTTCCAACTGGATCATAATTTGTAGGGTCTAATTCTCTGGTACACCACCATTTATCAACATTAGTTACATTTGCAGAGTTATTTTTTAATATCGCCTTCCCTGGGTCAATATTACTAGCATATAGTTCATTACCACTATTTCTATCATTATAACGAAATTTTACAAAATCATATTGATAAATAGGAGATGCTTCATAAGCTCCATTCTTTTTTAATATTCCAGGAGTATATGCTCCATTATATTGTAAAATATTATGTTTAACAGTATCAAAAGTATCATTAGCACCTTTATTAATAATTCCTGTAGAATAAGTAAGATAAAAAGGGTCCGGATAATGTTCACAAACGCTACCTTCACCCAAAGCTTTTACAGAATTTAAACCTATAAAAAGCATTAGAAATGTTAATATAAATAATTTATTATATATTTTTTTCATGAACCCACCCTATTTTTTCTTTCTTTTCATTCGCTTACGAATAACAATTATTGTGATTACTAAAATTATAACAACTAAACTGATTATTCCAATTAAAATATATTTAAAGTTATTAGCTTGTTTTTGTTCTTTTGTTGTTTTATCTTTTTGCTGTTCATCTTTATATTCATTAACTTTATTAAAAAATGTATCTTCATCAAAATCGCTAGTTACATAACGATTACAATAATATAACTTATCTAATAAGCCATCACAAATAATATAACTAGAATTAACATTATATTTAGGAGTTGTTAAATATAGTGTTTTTAAATTATTTATTTGACAACTATCAGTACTTAAAGAAATGTTAAATGTATAAGTATTTACTTTATTTTGAGAAAGAAAATTTAAATCATAAATTTTTGTAGATATTTTTCCTTGATTGTTTCTATCATAACTAAATAATTCATTGTGATTATTTTTTTCAGAACGCATAGTAACTACCATACCTTCACTTAAATTTTCAATTGTTATATTTAATACACGATTTTTGGCATAAATAACCTCATCATCAACTTGAGAAATAATTGTATTTAAATCATCTTCAATTGTTATATCATAATTAACTTTAACTTTATTTACTAAAGCATCATATTTAACTTTATCGCTATTAGAACACTCCGCATAAGCTACTATCGGTAAAAAAATAAAAAGTAAAATAAGTAAACTATATCGTTGTTTCATTTTATCCTCCTACCTTATAAAATAATTATACAACAAAACTTTATTAAAAGGTAGAAAAAATACGAAAAAATGCTAATTTATGATATGATAAATGAATAAGAAAGGAATCTTTTTATGGAAATAATCGGAATAATTTGTGAATATAATCCTTTTCATAATGGTCATATTTACCATTTAAAAAAAATTAAAGAAATGTATCCTCATTCTTTAATAATTTTAGTAATGAGTGGTTATTTTACTCAAAGAGGAGAAATATCTTTATTAACTAAAGAACAAAAAGCTAAAATTGCCCTAAATAATAATATTGATATCGTAATTGAATTACCAACTTTATTAACTGTTCAAAGTGCCGATATATTTGCAAAAAATGCTCTATATTTATTAAATAAATTAAAGGTTAATAAAATTATTTTTGGTAGTGAATGTAATGATGTAAAAAAATTAGAAAACATAGTTGATATCGAATTAAATGACCCCGAGTATAATAATCGAATTAAAAAGTATTTAGCCGAAGGCTATAATTACCCAACTAGCATGAGTAAAGCTTTAAATACTAAAAGTATCACTACTCCCAATGATTTACTAGGAATTTCTTACATTAAAGAAATTAAAAAAAATAATTATGACATTAAATATGAAACAATTAAAAGAACTAGTAATTTCCACGATTTAAGTTCAAATGATTTAATAATTAGTGCTAGTAATATACGCAGTAAATTAATAGATAAAAAAGATATTAAACCTTATTTACCTAGCGAATCTTTAAATAATTTAGTAACTATTAACCAAGATATATTTTTTACTCTTTTAAAGTATAATATTATAACCAATTCTAATTTAGCTAATAATTTAATCGTTGATGAAGGTATTCATAATAAATTAATTAAATGTGTAAATAAAGCTTCTTCTTTAACTGAACTAACTGATTTAATTAAAAGTAAACGATACACTTATAATCGAATTAATCGTATGTATATTCATATTCTTTTAAATATATTAAAAAGTGATATAACAACAATTGATTATCTAAAAATCTTAGGTTTTAATACCCAAGGTAAAAAATATTTAAATAAACTAAAAAAAGAATTAGATATTAGTTTAATACCTAATTATGATTCAAAAATATATCAAACAGAATTAAAATCTAGTTTAATTTATGATTTAATAACTAATGCAAATACTTATCAATATGAAAAGCAAAATAAACCAATTATTTTTGACATTTAGGACAAAAGTATGTACTTCGTCCATTAACTTTTATTCTTTTAATTAAACTACCACACACTAAACATGGTTCATTTTCTCTTTTATGAACTTGTAAATAAGCTTGAAAACGTCCAGTTACTCCAAGACTAGAAGTATAACTCTTTATAGTAGTTCCACCCATTTCAATAGCTTTTTTAATTATTTTTTTACTAGACTCAATAATATTAGCACAATCTTCTTTAGTTATATCACTACCCTTTTTCAACGGATTAATTCGACTTGCAAATAAAACTTCATCAGCATAAATATTACCCAAACCACTAATGATTGTTTGGTCTAGTAATAAAGTTTTTATCGGTAACTGTTTATTTTTAAATTTATTTAAGAGATATTCAGGCGTTAATTTTTCACTAAAGGGTTCATACCCTTGTTTTTTAATAGCTTCAACATTTAAATAATCTTCTTTTTTTACTAAATTCATTCGCCCAAATTTACGCGTATCATGGTAACGTAAATCACTACCATCATTAAAAGTAATTATAATGTGTTCATGCTTTTCAATCTTTTCATCTTTATTTTTTAAAAAGTATTTACCTTCCATACGTAAATGACTAAGCAAACAATAATCATTTAAATCAAAAATTAACCATTTACCAATTCGTCCAATATCAATAAATTCGCGCCCAATTAAAATATTTTTAAAATCTTTAATATCTGATTCAATCATTTTAGGATAAAGAATTTCAACATTAACAATTTTTTTATGTAAAATTCTTTGTTTTAAAGTATTTCTTACCGTTTCTACTTCCGCAATTTCTGGCATAATATCCTCCTATTTAGCTAAGTACCAGTTAATACCTGTATCAATACTTATTTTTAAAGGTACTTTTAAATTTACAATATTTTCCATGACTTCTTTAGCAATATGAGCAACTTTAGCTTGTTCTTCTTTTAAAACATCAAATATTAATTCATCATGAACTTGTAATATCATAATTGATTTAATATTTTCTTGTTTAAATCTTTTATCAATCTCAATCATAGCCATCTTAATAATATCAGCACTAGTTCCTTGAATTGGTGTATTAAGCGCTATTCTTTCACCTTGTTGACGCACCATATAATTTTGATTATACAATTCATCTATTTTTCTTTTTCGATTAAATAAAGTTGTAACATAACCTAATTCATAAGCCTGTTTAATAGTTGAATCCATATAATTTTTAACCCCGGGATAAAGTTCTAAATATTTATCAATAAATTTTTTAGCTTCTTTCGGATTTATTTCTAAATTTTCACCTAAACCAAAACCACTAATTCCATAAATTATTCCAAATATAACTGCTTTAGCAGTACTACGCATTTTTTTATCAACTAAATCTTCGCTAATACCATGAATATCAGCAGCTACTTTCGTATGAATATCTTGGTCATTTTTAAAAGCTGCAATTAATTCTTTACTTTCCGATACATGAGCTAAAATACGTAGTTCAATTTGAGAATAATCAATACACATAATCAAATCATTTCGAGGAATAAAAGCTTCTCTTATTTTTTTACCTTCATCTTTACGAGTTGGAATATTTTGTAAATTTGGTTCAGTAGAACTTAACCTACCAGTTCTAGTGTAGTTTTGTTTAAATATAGTATGTATATAATTATTATCATCGACATAATTTTTTAAACCATCAACATAAGTACTTAATAATTTTGTGTTTTCTCGATATTCTAATACTTTTCTAATAATTGGATGAACATTAATTAATTTTTGCAAAGTTTTAATATCAGTTTTATAACCTTTTTTATTGTGTTTACCTTGACCTAAAGCTAATTTATCAAAGATAACTTCTCCTAATTGTTTTGGACTAGCAATATTAAATTCACAACCGGCATAAGTATATATTTCTTGTTGTAAAATAGCTATCTTTTCTAATAATTGCACTTTCATTTCATCTAATTTATTAGTTTCTACTTTTAAACCAGCTATTTCCATATTAGCTAAAACACGAATTAAAGGCATTTCCACATCAAAATATAAATCTAATACTTTATCTTCTTTTAATTTATTAATATAAAAATCATAAGTATCTAAAATATATTGACTTTTTAATGCTATTTCTTTTTCTAATTT
This sequence comes from uncultured Bacilli bacterium, assembly GCA_947629125.1. Classification (GTDB taxonomy): domain Bacteria; phylum Bacillota_I; class Bacilli_A; order RF39; family UBA660; genus RGIG4822. The sequence goes on from CANRCO010000001.1 coordinate 40,246, forward strand.
ACTAGTTAAAACAAAATTAGTTTTCTTTAAATCAGTTAAAAAAGTAACATCATAATTATCTGGTTTCATTAAATAAGCAATATCATCTTTTAAATTATAATTTAATAAATCAATAGCATTCATTAAATCAAAAGAAACTTTAGGTAATTTAACATCTAACTTATTTAATAAAACAATCGCCTTTTTTAAATCATACGTATATATCTTTTCATAATTTAAATTATTAACAACATCTTTTATTAATTCCGGTACAACAAAATAACTGTTATTTTTATCAGATATACCCATACCTACAATATTACCAAAATGATAATTTTCATTATCACATTCTAAATAAAAAGAAATAGGACTTTCTAATTTTAAATTGTTAGCATTAGTTAAAATTGTATAATTAAATTCTCTTTGTTCAACGTGTTTGGCAATATCTATATTTTTTAATAATGAATAAAATTCTAATTCTTCATAAATTTTAATTAATTCTTCATTTATTTGTGGTTCATATTTTAAATCTTCCAAATCAAGATTTAAAGGAACTTCTTTATAAATTGTAGCAATGTCTTTACTCATAAAAGCATTATCGCGGTCAGTAATTAATTTTTCTTTTACTTTTCCACTAATTTTATCAATATTGTCATAAATATTTTCTAAAGTATCATATTCTTTTAATAACTTTAAAGCAGTTTTTTCACCAATTCCTTTAACTCCCGGAATATTATCTGAAGAATCTCCCGCTAAAGCTTTTAAATCTATTACGCGAATTGGTTTTATCCCGTAATCTTGTTCAAAGGTTTCTGGATTATATCTTATGTAATCATGAGATTTTAGTAATTTAATATCAACTTCATCACTTAATAATTGTAATAAATCTTTATCACTTGAAATAATTGTTGCTATAAAATCGGGGTCAACTTCCGATTGGTGAGCTAATGTACCAATTATATCATCTGCTTCATATGGTTCTAATTCTAAAGATTTAATTCCCATTGCTTTTAATATTTTTTTAGCATAAGGAAATTGCATTATTAATTCATTAGGAGTTTCAACCCGACCATCTTTATAAAAATCATATTTTTCTTTACGAAAATTTTTTCCTATATCAAAAGCAACTGCAATATAATTAGGTTTTTCTTCGGCAATTATCTTATTCATCATTGTTACAAAACCATAAATAGCATTAGTTGGAAAGCCTTTAGAGTTTTTCATCATATTACCACTATAAGCAGTTGCATAATAACTACGAAATACTAAGTTATTCCCATCAACTAAAATAAGCTTATTCATTTTTTACCACCTATAACTAGTATAACACAGATTTGCCAAGAGAAAAAAATTTTTAAATAGATAATTGAAATGGAGCTTCTTTAGAACCATCACCTGCAGTAATTTTGACATTTGATTTTAGATATAAAACCGGTCGCACTAGAAAACTATTCGAATTAGCGAAAACATAACCTACATGACCATCATAATCTACACGATAGGCAGAATACCCTAAATCCGCAGATGGAGTTATCATCCATTGTTCATATTTTTCATTCCATAACCAATCTTTTATATAGCATTTTTCTAAGGTATTCATATAATTATATAATGTTGTATTTAAACATTCTTCCCTTGTTTTAGTTTCACCACCGTTTGTTGCAAATCCATAATCACTTGGATACATTAAACCAATATAGCCTGTCCAAGTTATTAGTCTTGATAATCCATTACTACTATAAATATTCTTACTTCGTTCTACATCATAATATTGTTTTGCTATTAGCATTTGATAATCGTATTCACTATTATCGTGTTTATTTGGACCTCCTAAATAGAATAGAGCTTTATCAATGTATTTTTTACTCTCATCAGTTAAACCATTACTACTAAAATCACTTTGTTCTTCTGTAAAATTGGTTTTAGTTGCTTGAGCTGGCTTATAGCCTTTTGTTCTATTAAAATAACTTCCTATTCCTTTATAGATTGTTTGACTTTTTCCATCTTTTGCTACTGTTACTGCTCCATCTTCACTTATTGAATAGTTTGATTTATCTGTTTCTTTCCAATTCTCTTGTACTACATCTTTAGGATTTAGCATCATCATGAGTTGACTATCTGTCCAATCATTACTTCCATTATTGTTTGTTGAAGAACCTACTCCGTTTTGTTTACTATCCCATTTAAATTCTCCTAATAATTCTGCTCTTATTAGTTTAACACGACTTTCTTTTTTGTCTTTACCATCTTCGACATTATTCATTATTCCAATAATAAGCCATTTCTCTCCATTGAAGTCAACATAGTTGTTTGGGTCTGCTCCGATATATCTCAAGTTGTTATCGCTTGTTTCATCATAAGCTAATTCTTCATTATCTTCACTGATGATTCTAATGTAATCACTTGCTAGTATATTCTCTCTTTTGATACTATCTATCTCTATTTTACTTTCAAAGGTATTATTTTGTTCTAATTCATTAAAACTAGTATTTTCATCTAGCCAGATTTTTAAATTTAATTGCTTACTATTATTAGCATCTATTTTTACTGTTGTTAAATGTTTGCCTATATTATAATCTTTATTTGTTGTTTCTCTATCTAATAAATTATTTAAATTATTTGGTTCAATTATTTTTTGATTGTTATATAGTAATGTTGCTCTAATATTCTTTTCATTTAATGTATTGTTTTTATTTATATCTAAGTTTACTTCCACATATTCTTCATGATTACAATTATTTTGAATTGTAAATGTATAACCTTCTTGTTTTAAACCATCAACATCTGGTGTTTGGTAGGCATTCTCTATATTTATATTTGTTCCTTCAGTTACATCTAGTTTTAAACACCCACTACTTATTTTATTTATACTTGTTTGTTCTTGTGTTGTACTCCATAGGGCATAACTTATTCCACTTATTATTAGTACTCCTACTAATACTCCCAAACAAGCTAATATCTTCGGGTACTTTTGTTTATTAAAATACCCCCCCCCGATTTACGTTATGATTCATAGTTTCTTACCTCTCTATCTTTTTTTATTATAACAAAATATTACTTTATAGCAAAGAAAAAATAAAGAACTTTTGACATCTTTTGTCGAAGCTCTTTACTTTAATTTTTTAATCTATTATATCCAAATGACTACCTATATCGTTTGAATTTGGTAATTTATTTTGTATTTCTTTTGCCAATTTATCAAGTATTTTATACTCACTAACTCCAACTGGCTTATTAATAAATTTCAATGTATAATCTACTATTTTATTACTTTTAAAATACTATCTGACCATCCTTCTTCAAGGCATTTATGCATATACCATTTACGTATTTCCTTATCTTTAACTTTTTGCATTAAAGTAATGTTTCCAAGGTAATTGTGCAACCAGTTGCACAAATTCATCATTATCATACTTATATTCATTATAAAAAGATTTCATGTATTTCAAATTACGAACCGAAAATCCTTTTAAATTGGGAAAAGATATTTTTAACTCCATTGCAACATTATCAATAAATTTATTTCCCCAATTACTATTTTCTTCTAAAGTTTTACCAATATTATAATATAAATTAACCAACTTTTTATTTGCATCATGCATAATTTCAAACTGTGTGTTAATTATTGTATTTTTAATACTATTTGCTACTTCTTGAAATGATTTGTCTATCATGATGTATCTCCTTTGTATGATATATTATAACAAATAAGTAATAAATTTTGTATCAATTACATAAATATTTCCTAAAAATTAATTCAAAGTTTTGAGTTAATATCTATAAAACCTTATAAAACTTAGTAATACACAAAAATGAAAGAGTTTCTGCTATCTTTTCAAAGTTTTGGTTTAAAATTCTGCAGTAAGGTTGTAATAATTATGAAAGAAAAATATTTCTATCAAATTATTATCTTATTTTTATTATTAATAATTATAATTTTTAAATGAGAAAACCACCTAATTTAGTTTAGGTGGTACACAACGTAGTCACCTGAGCTTATCTCAGCTGTTTCTACGTTTTTATTATATGTTATTTTCATTTTTTTATCAACAGTAAATTAAATCAAATTTTTATACTGTTAACTTATCTATTAAATATATCGTTATATATTTCTACATAATTATTTACTTCAATAATTTCAATATTATTTTTAATTTCTTCTGGTACTTCATCTAAATCAGAATGATTTGACTGAGGAATATAAACTTTTTTAATATGAGAATTATAAGCTCCAATTAATTTTTCTTTTAAACCTCCGATTTTCATTACTTTACCCTTTAGCGAAATTTCACCTGTCATCGCAATTGTATTAGGAACAATCTTATTTAAAGCTAAACTAATTAATGTTGTTGTAATTGCTATACCTGCACTAGGTCCATCTTTTTTAATAGCTCCTTCAGCAAAATGTAAATGTATATCTTTATTATCAAAGAAATCTTTCTTTATTTTATATTTTTGGGCATTAGCTTTAAGATAACTCAAAGCTACTTTAATACTTTCTTCTAATACCTTACCTAAATTACCAGTTAAAATTATTTTACCTTTACCAGAATAAATACATGTTTCAATTAATAAAACACTACCTCCAACTGGCGTATAAGCTAGGCCATTAGCAATTCCCGCATCAACAAAAGTTTCATTTTCTTTAACTAAATATTTTTCATTACCTAAATACTTAACTACTTTTTCTTTAGTTATAATCACTTTATTTTTTTCTTTAAATTCATTACTAGTAACAATTTTTCTAACAATAGTTTTTAATAATCTTTCTAATTCTCTTACACCAGCTTCTTTAGTATAATCATTAATTGTTTTTTCAATAGCATCACCTTTAAAAACAATTTCGTTTTTATTAACTAAATAATCATGATATATTTTAGGAATTAAATGTTTTTTGGCTATATCCATTTTTTCAAAAATTGTATAACTAGATAATTCAATTATTTCTAAACGGTCTAATAATGCTGGAGGAATATTATCTTTTTCATTAGCTGTTAAAATAAAGAATACATGCGATAAATCAAAAGATTCCTCAATATAATTATCAATAAACATACTATTTTGTTCAGGGTCTAAAATATCTAATAAAGCACTAGCTGGATCACCATGATAATCTTTAACCATTTTATCTACTTCATCAATTAAAAACACGGGATTAGCTGTTCCACATTTTTTTATTCCTTGAATTATTTTACCAGGACTAGCTCCAATATAAGTTTTACGATGCCCTAATAATTCACTAGTATCACTTAAACCTCCAACACTCATTTTATAAAATTCTTTATTTAAACTTTTAGCAATAGCAATAGCTAAAGATGTTTTACCAACTCCACTTGGCCCTACTAAACAAATTATTGGACTTTTAACATGAGGATTTCTTAAATTAATACCCACATGTTCAATAATTCTCTCTTTTATTTTTTCTAAACCATAATGACTTTTATCCAAACTAATTTTTATCTTATTTATATTTTTTTCATCTTTACTATATGTTTTCCAAGGTAAGTTTAAAACCCAATCTAAATAATTATAAATAATTGTTGATTCAGGGCTAATTTCACTAGTAAATTCATATTTTTTAATTTCATTATAGAATTTTTGTCTAGTTTTAGTATTTATTTTTAATTTATCTAATTTTTTAAAGTATGATTCAATTTCTTGGTCTTTAAAATCAACTTCACCCAATTCTTTTTTTAATTGCTTCATTTTCTCTTTTAAAATGAAATCTTTTTGGGTTTGTTCTAATTCATCTCTTAAAGCATCTTCTAATTTATCATCTAAAGCAATAACTTCTAATTCAACATTTAAATCTTGAATTAAATTTTTAGCACGAATTATAGCATTTATTTCTTGCATATAATTTAATTTTTTCTCAAATGATAATGGTAAGAAATTAGTTATTGTATCAGTTAAAACATCTAAATCTTGTAAATCTTTAACTTTATTTAAAATACTATTAGGTATTGTAGAAGATGATTTAATATATCTATCTAAAACTTCATTTAATTTTTTAATATTTGCTTGTTGTTCTACTATATTATATTTAGGAAGAGTAATATCTTTAATGGAACACTGTAATATTCTATTATCATTTTTTAACGAAAAATAATTATCAATAGCTACTCTTTTTAAACCTTTTATTTTTATTGATATTTTACCATCAGGTAATTCTATTTTACTTTTTAATTTACCAATAACTCCTATTACAGGTAAATCATTGATATCAGGTTCTTCTTCCATTTGGTCTTTGGGACAAATAATTAATAATTTCCCATTATATTCTTTAAAAGATAGAGCCAATATTTTTTTACTTAGAGCATTACTAAGTTCGATTTTCAATTCTTGATTCGGTAAGAGAACTAAGTTTTTAAGTAACATTACAGGTAAGATATAATTCAAAGTAGTTCACCTCCCAGTTGTTAAAAGTTATTATAATGACAAAAAGCATTTTTGTAAATGCTTTTTTTTATTTTTTTAGCTATTTCATTAAAATAAAGTATATAACATTGGTGCTACTACACTAGAAGTAACAAAATAGAATATTACTCCTAAAAGAATGAAAATTAATATAGTAGGAATTAACATATATTCTTTAGAATTAATAAAGTATGAAATAACTTGATTAATGATTTTAAATTTATTAATTGAAGTATTTTTTTGATTAACATTTAAATAAGCAACTTCTTTATTAGTAAATTGTTTAAATTTAATTTTACTCTTATCGTTCCAGGAATAAAAACCATATTTTTTTTGATATTTTTGTCTATTAAACAACCCAATCGGTATTATTAAAACTAAATAAATTATACTTAAAATAACTAAAAAACAACATAAGAATATTTTATTAACTAAATATTTAAAAATTTTATTAGGATAATATAAAACATAAGGAAAAATAAGTCCTAACAAAAAAATACCTAAACCAATGGCCATTAAAATGATAATATATTTATCATTACTAGCATTAATCGTTAAAAATTTTAATAAGGATACTAATATAATTATCAAACCAATAGTTTGGCCAAAAATTACACATTCTTTTAAATTTTCTTTTTCTTTTCTTGCATTTACTGAATTTAGATAATTATTAGTCAAGTTTAAATTTCACCACTTTTCCTTTATAATTTTTTTGTTCATCTTTTTTAAATAGTCGATTACCAATTACTAAATAATCAATATCAGTATTCATAAAACATTTATAGGCATCAATTACATTATTGACAATTGGTTCACCACGAACATTAAATGAAGTATTAATCAATAAACCGATACCAGATAATTTTTTATAGTTTTTTAAAACATCATAAATAAATTTATATTGCTTTTGATTTATAGTTTGCACCCGTGAAGAATAATCAATATGAGTAACTGCTGGAATTATTGATCGCTTCTGTTTGATTATATCTAACATGTTATCATTTTTTATTTGAGGTGTTTTTAATCGATGTTCTTTTTTAACATAATAAGTCATTAACATATATAAAGATTTGGTATCCATATCAAAATACTTTTTGGCATCACTTTCTAAAACGATGGGAGCAAATGGTCGAAAGCTTTCGCGTTTTTTTACTTTTAAATTCATTTTAACTTGCATATTTTCATCAATGGCACTACCTAAAATACTTCTATTACCTAAAGCTCGCGGACCAAATTCACTACGACCTCTAGCTATAGCTACAATTTTACCATCGTTAAGTAATTGAGCTACTTTTTTAGCTAAGGTATCTTCATCATAAACAGTATATTTAGCTTGGAATTTTTTTAATATTTTATCATCTAATTTACTAGTATTATTTATCATAGGACCTAAATAAGCATACTGCATTGAATCATTTAAATTAACAGTTCTATCTTCTTTTAAAATACTATAGTAATACCATAGAGCTGCTCCTAGGGAAGCACCGGCATCACTTCCCGCGGGTTGAATCCAAATATTTTTAAATATTTTACTTTTTTGTAATTTACCCATTGATACAACATTTAAACTAACTCCACCAGCTAATACTAAATTATCTAATTTAGTTATCTTTTTGACATATTTAGCCATTTTTAAAATTATTTCATCTGTAACTTGTTGAATACTACAAGCTAAATCCATAATATCTTGAGTAATTTTAGTTTCTGGTTTACGTCTTTTAATATTAAATAGTTTTTCAAAGTTTCTATTAGTCATTGTTAAACCTTTAGTATAATTAAAATATTTTTGGTTTAATATAATAGAACCATCTTCGTTAATATGAATTAATTTATCTTTAATTAGTTTAACATACTTAGGTTTACCATAAGGAGCTAAACCCATCATTTTATATTCGCCACTATTAATTTTAAAACCGGTAAAATAGGTAAATGCTGAATATAATAAACCAACAGAATTAGGATAAGTTATTTCTTTAAGTAATTTTATTTGATTATCTTTACCAATACCAATTGTAGTTGACGAAAATTCCCCCACACCATCAATTGTTAAAATAGCTGCTTGTTGAAAATTAGATGGATAAAAAGCACTAGCAGCATGAGCCATATGATGATCACAAAAAATTATTGGCATTTTTACTCCTAATTCTTTATTTATTTTGGCTTCTAAAAACAAATCCTGAGTTAGTTGTTTGGGCATAGATTTTAAATAAGATGTAATGCCAAAAGGTACTGTAGCATGATAATTAATTAATAACCTAGCAAATTTTTTTAAATAATTTTCATAATAAACAACATAATCAACTTCATTTATAGTAATATTCAAGCAATCTAAACAATAATTAATAGCATGATGAGGAAACGAATTATCGCCTTTTTTTCTAGTAAACCGTTCTTCTTGGACTGCAGCTATAATTTCTCCATCTTTAATGATTGTCGCTGCTGAATCATGATAAAAAGCTGATATACCTAAAATAATTTTACTCATATGTATTAACTCCTTATTTAGATATTTTTATTAACATTGTACTTTCTAAAGTATTATTTTTTGTTTTGGCAGCAATATTAATGGAAGTAACTTTCTTATGATTATTAATTATAAATGTTTTATTGTCATTACAACTTTTACCAATTTTAAACATTTGTTGGGAATCATAGCCAAGTAAATCATCAATATAAGTTAAATATAATGATACACATTTAACTGAAGCAGCTGTTTTTACAGTAATTTTCGATAACTCAACAGGAAATTCTAAATTTAATTTTAGATAACTTTTATTTATAGGCAACCGTAACATTTGAAATTTATCTTTGGGATAATTTATTTGATAATAGCTATAATCTTCAGTTTGTTTAATTAATATTGGTTCTATAGAGCTTGGTATATAATCATTAATTGATACTTTATAATCAATTTGTTTCGAATATTTTTTACCTAAAGATGATTTATAATTTTTTTCTAAAATATTAGCCAAATATTGGGCATAATATTTTGTATAAAAAGTTCCAGGATGAGAATTAGTTAAATTAATTTTGGTATTTTTTTCATAAACCGTTGGATTTTGTTGATAAATATTTCTTAAATAATTAACAGTATTATAAGTAGTAATTTGAGACTTTTTAAATAAATCAAGTACTTTATATCTTTCATCAACATTTTCACTTAATTTATTTGGTAAAGTAACAACAAAAGATGGAATGTTTAGAGAATTTAAATATTTACCTAATGGCTGAACAGCTACTTCATCATACTTTTTACTCCAATAATCATTTACAATGATATCATAACGTCTTTCCTCACTTTGAGAATATTTTTCATTTAATGAATCATTAATTTTATATGTTATATTAGGAAATATTCTATTAATTTTTTTTAAAATAGCATTTTTCTTAAAATAATTTTTATCACTTTGACTAGGAACTAAAGGCTTCCCTTTTTTATCATCAAGTTCAGGATCATTCATAACATAACCCATTATAATTAAATCAGGATTTATTTCTTTTATCATATTAGTATCAGTTAAAAATTTTAATTCATCATATGTTGAAGCGCCAAATTTACCAACAGCATAAATGGTAGCATCATAATATCCTCTATTATATAACTCTAATTGTAGCTGACGAAAATAAGTATCATTTATATTTGTATAACCACTACCTTGTAAATAAGAATCACCAATTATTAATATTCTTTTTTCATTTTTAGTAAGTTTAGTTTCAGAATAATCTAAATAAGGATAATCTAAAGTTAAATCTAATTTATCTTTTCGAACATTTAAAATTTTGTCATTTTCTTTTTGCCAATTTGAGTATTTTGGTATAATAATTTCTATTATCAGACAAGTTAAAAATAATAATAAAATTAAAAAAATAGAATATATAATTCCATATAAAGGTAAAATTCTATGTTTACTAAATTTTTTCATATGCTTCACTTTCACTTAATCTTTTGATCTATTTACAGAAAGACTATTTAAATAATTTTTATGTTTTAATAAAAAATAATCATTACTATATATACGATGTTCTTCTGGTATATAATAAATATCATAACCAGTTTGTTCTAAATAGTATTTTAAATCTTTTTGCATTAAAGATTTATCAAGAACTTTTTTATTATTTTCAATTTTATAAAATTTACATATTTTAATTAAAAAGTCTTCTTCTGTCATATAACCAAAATCTAAAGGAACATCTTGCATACTTAAATTATCAATAATTTCAGATATATAGTTATATGCTTGTAACCCAGTTGCATAAATTCTTATACTATTATTTAAATTACTAAAATAAAAATGTTTATTTTCTAACTGGGCGTTATGTATTTTAAGGCGATTTTCTTCTGATAAATATAAAAAACTGATACTTGTATAATTATCTTTTTGATTATGAATTACTCTACCTATAAAAATATTCTTTTTTAAAAATTCTAAATAATATAAAGCATCAACTGAAGTTATATTTTTACGAATTTCATTCTCATTTTTAGTATTATATTTATCAGCATAATACATAAAAAATCACCTGCTAATTCTAATGGTAGTCTGTACGGGGTTTGAACCCGTGTATATATGCTTGAGAGGCATACGTGTTAACCACTTCACCAACAGACCAAATATCTATAAAAGATATTATTATTTTACCATTATCTAAAAATTTTTACAATAGATTCAAATCATTAATTTAAAAGGATCTTCTTTAGTACCTGTTCCACCCATTATTCTTACATTTGGTTTTAAATATATTACAGGTCTAACAAGGTATGAATAATTTAATTCATAATCAAAACCACCAGTATTAGAAATCCTAACAACTCCACCATCTGTATATGCTGTAATTGTCCATTGATATACATCTTCAATATACAACCAATCATTATCTCGACAACCTAAATATTCATTTAAATTCCAATTATATACAGGTGTATTCATACAAGTTTCAAGTAAAGTTATATATTGCTTTTCACTCCAAGTGTCTATACCAATACCACCACTGGTTGCATAACCGTAGTCACTGGGATATATTAAACCAATTTGTCCTATCCATTCAGTTGGATGATTTGTACTTACATTATTACTTCGTTCGACATTATATAATAAATTTGGTGTCAATTTTCTATAATAATTTTCTTTACTACTACTATAATCTACTTCGCCTAATTTATATTTTATAGTATCTATCATATCTCTATATTCTGCTTTTATTCCTGTTTTTGTAAAATCTATTTTTTCGAATTTTCTATTATGAAATCCCATCAATTGATTAGTCCAACGATTATAATCAGTTGATTTTACACTGTTTAAATATGCATCATTTAATAATTTTTTTAAACTAGAATTTTCCCAATTATTATCATATGAATAATCTCCTATACAATTTTCTTGTGTCTCATCAAATTGATTGCTAAGACATTTATTATCCCAAGATATTTGACCTATTCCATCATCTTTAATTAATTTAATTCGAGCAGATTTAGTACCATTAGAATCTTCAACATTATTCATAACTCCGATAATGCGCCATAAAATTTTATCCCCTTGAGAATGAATTTTTATACAAATTTTATTTATAGAATCATCTTCACAAGCTTCTTTTGTAGAATATTCTTTAGTTTCTCCAATAAAACCAGTATATTCAAAACCATACCATAAATCACTATCATAAGTGCCATCACCAAAATCAACATAATTGTTTGGATTTTTTCCTATGTATCTTAAATTATTATCAGTTGTTCCATCATATCTTAATTCTGAATTTGTACTTGATTTTTCTAATTCAGTTATTTTAGCTACTGCAGTTGGG
>CANRCO010000002.1 GCA_947629125.1 uncultured Bacilli bacterium
TGGTAAATAATTTAACATAAAAAAATAAGATATAAATATTAAATTATTTACATCTTAAAGTATACTTGTAATTTGTCGGCTAAAATTTCTAAAAATTTTGTTTTTTTTCTATTAGAATCAAGAACTGTTAAAGAAATATTGGGAAAAACAATTTTTAATACTACAGAAGGAAAACCTGCTCCACTACCAATATCTAATAATTTAATATTTTGCGTAAAATCATAGACTTTTACTAAAGTTAATGAATCATAAAAATGTTTTAATAATATAGTATTATAATCTGTAATTGCTGTTATATTAGTATGGGCATTATATTTTAATAACTCATTTATATATATATCAATTTGCTGTTGTTGTTTTGTTGTTAAATTAATATTTAATTTTTGTAATTCTTCTAAAAATAAAGTTAAATTCATTTATTATACTCCTTTTTAAGATATATAGCTAAAAGAGATATATCAACTGGATTAACGCCACTTATACGAGATGCTTGACCTAAATTTTTGGGACGAATTTTTTCTAGTTTTTGACGGGCTTCTGTAGCTAAATTTTTGATTTTTTGATAATCAATATCTAAAGGAATTTGTTTTTCTTCAATTTTTAATAAATTAGTTGCTTCTTTTTGAGCTTTATTTATATAACCTTCATATTTAACCATTATTTGAACTTGTTCAATTACTTCTTTTTGATAGTTTAATTCATAAATTTCACATAAATCTTTTAAATTAACAGTTGGTCTTTTTAAATATTGATATAAACTAATCGAATCATTAGGAAATTCTAAATTATATTTTGTAAATTTTTCTTTTTCAGAAGCTTTGATTTTAATTTTAATTGTCTTTAATTCATTTAATAATTTAGTAATATTATTTTCTTTAGTAAGCAATTTTTGATATTGTTGTTCATTAATCATATGATATTTATAAGCTATTTTTCTTAGTCTTAAATCAGCATTATCATGACGTAATAATAAACGATATTCAGCTCGAGAAGTTAACATTCTATATGGTTCATTTGTACCTTTAATAACTAAATCATCAATTAAAACACCAATATATGCTTCATTTCTTTTTAAAATTAACGGTTCTATGTTATTTAATTTATTTACTGCATTAATTCCTGCGATTAAACCTTGAGATGCGGCTTCTTCATAGCCACTTGTACCATTTATTTGTCCAGCGGTAAATAAATTTTCGATTATTTTAGTTTCTAAAGAAAAATTTAATTGTAATGGGTCTATAGCATCATATTCAATAGCATAAGCATATTTAGTTATTTTTGCTTTTTCAAGTCCTTCTAAACTATGAACCATCTTTTCTTGAATATCTCTAGGCATACTAGTTGAAAATCCTTGTAAATACCATTCATCATAATAAATACTTTCTGGTTCTAAAAATAATTGATGCCGTTCTTTATCTTTAAATTTAACTAATTTATCTTCAATTGATGGACAATATCTAGGTCCAATTCCTTCGACATAACCACCATACATAGCTGATTTAGTCAAATTTTCATTAATAATTTGATGAGTCAATTGATTAGTATATAGTAAATAACATTTTTGTTGTTCATTAATTTTGTAAGTAGGTTCTAAATCAAAGCTAAAAGTATGATATTCATCATCACCTTTTTCTTCTTTTAATTTAGAAAAATCGATTGAATCTTTTTGAATTCGTGGTGGTGTACCAGTTTTTAATCGTTGAATATTAAAACCTTGCTTTTTTAAACATTCCGATAAATAATTACTTCTTTTTTCCCCATGTGGTCCGCCTGGTGTATTTTCTGAACCAATTAAAATATTACCTTTTAAATAAGTTCCAGTTGTTAAAATAACAGCTTGAGCATTAATAATAGTTTTATCTTCTAAAATAACTCCTTTTACTACCTTATTTTCAACAATTAATTCTTCAACTATTCCTTCAATTATATCTAAATTAGAATAAGATTCTAAATATTCTAACATTATTTTAGGATAAACAATTTTATCTACTTGAGCTCTTAATGATTGAACCGCTGGACCTTTAGCACTATTTAACATTTTTATTTGAAAATGACTTTTATCAGCAACTATACCCATTAGTCCACCTAAAGCATCAATTTCGCGAACTATTATTCCTTTAGCCGTACCACCAATAGAAGGATTACATGGCATATCAGCTATATTTTTTTTATTAATAGTAATTAAAGCTACTTTTTTACCTAATTTAGCTGCCATGTTTACAGCTTCACAACCAGCATGTCCTCCCCCTACTACAATAATATCGTAAAACATTTTAATTCCTACTTTCCTAAACAAAAACGACTAAATAATTCATCAAGTAAATCTTCTTCATAAGTTTGACCAATTATTTTTCCTAATTCTTTCCAAGCATTAGTAATATCGATAGTTACTAAATCAATTTCTAAATTTTGATTAATAGCTTGCAAAGCATTTGCAATACTTTTTTTGGCATTCTTAATTAAATTTATTTGGCGATTATTAGTAATATAATTAAGGTCTTTTAATTCAATATTTCCATAATTGTACATATTTATTAATTCTGTTTTTAAATTTTCTAAACCTGTATGATTTATGGTATTACCACTAATAATTTTGGTATTTGATAATTTTATTAATAATTTTTTTTCTAAATCATTTTTATTAATAAATATAATAAGATTTTTTTCTTTTAATTTGTTAATTAAATCTAATTCTTCTTCGGTAATTTCTTCATTATTATTTAAAATTAAAATTACTACATCTGCTTGATTTAAAATTTGTAAACTTTTTTCGACACCAATTTTTTCTACTACATCTTTAGTTTTTCTTAAACCAGCAGTATCAATTAAATTAAATTGTACATTATTTAAAATAATACTACCTTCAACAATATCACGAGTTGTTCCAGCTATATCGGTAACAATGGCTTTATTTTCACCTAATAATTTATTTAAAATACTACTTTTTCCTACATTAGGTTTGCCAATTAATGCAACATTTACTCCATTGTTTATTATTTTACCATTATTACTTTCTTTTAATAAATTAGAAAGTTGTTCATTTATTTTAATTAAAGGTTCTTTTATTTTTTCATTAGTTAATATTTCAATATCTTCATATTCTGGATAATCTATATTAGCTTCAATATTAGTTATTATTTCAACTAATTTCGTTCTAATATTATTTATCGTAACTGAAAGATTTCCTTCAATTTTATTTATAGCTAATTTCCGAGCTAAATCATTTTGCGATTTAATTAAATCATTTATAGCTTCAGCTTCAACTAAATCGATTCGTCCATTTAAAAAAGCTCGTTTAGTAAATTCACCTGGTTGGGCTTGACGAATACCAATTTCCAGTAAAATTTCCATTATTTTATTAGTGGAAGATATTCCCCCATGACAATTAATTTCAATAACATCTTCATTAGTATATGATTTAGGAGCACAAAATTTACTTAATAAAACTTCATCAATTACTTCATTATTGTAAATAATTTTAGTGTAATTAATGCTATTTGCTGGTAATTTTAAAATATCTAATTTAGGTGTAATTTTTTGAACAAGATTAAAACTATCTTTACCACTTATACGAATAATTGATATACCACTATTACCTACAGATGTTGCTATAGCACAAATTGTATCATCAAGCATACTTTACCTCCTTTATTATTAAAAAAATATTT
Source organism: uncultured Bacilli bacterium (assembly GCA_947629125.1). GTDB lineage: Bacteria > Bacillota_I > Bacilli_A > RF39 > UBA660 > RGIG4822. The sequence goes on from CANRCO010000002.1 coordinate 3,669, forward strand.
CTAATGAAATATTTTATTTTTTATATTTTATAATGACATGACGATTAGGTTCTTGTCCTTCACTAACTGTCTCAATATGATTAAAATTAGTTAAAGCATTATGAACTATTCTTCGTTCATAAGAATTCATATTTTCTAAATGAGTTTCCATTTTAGTATGTAAAACTTCTTTAGCTAATTTTTTAGCTAGATAAACTAAATGTTTTTCCTTTTTTTCTTGATAATTTTCAACATCTAAACGAACTATAACATATATATTATATTTATTTTTTAAATAAGCTCGAGTAATATTTTCTAAAGCTTTTAATGTTTGAGCGTTTTTACCAATTAATATAGGATTATTATTAGAAAACATTTTAATATAGATATCTTTTTCGCGAATTTTAGTTTCAAATTGAACTTCAATAGACATTTGAGTTAATAGATTATTTAAAAAATCTTTAATATCATCAATTATTTCCGATTTTGTTATAGCCTCTATTACAAATGTACTTTTTTTAATAAGACCTTTTTTAGTTTCGCCAATTTTATAGTAAATATCTTTTTCTTCTAAATTATTTTCACTTAATAACTTATTTAATACTTCTTCTTTTGTTTTAGCTTCAACTTTAATCATATTTATTACCTCTAATTCTTTTTCTTACTTTTATTATTTTTCTTAGTTGTCGGTTTAATTATTTTATCTTTTTTATTATTACTTGCTATCATTTTTTGAATAATTATAGTTTGAACTACTGCAAATGCATTTGTTACAATCCAGTATAATGCAATAGCAGTTGGTAAACTAAATGAAGCAATTGATATCATTATTATAATAAATTTAAACATAAATTGCATTTGTTTATCTGCTTCAGTTCCCATACTGGAATTATTACTCATTGAATGTTTAAAAGAAAAATATGTAGTTAAGATAATTAAAACAACTAAAGCTATATAAATATACTGCCCACTAGCAATACCTTTCCAAGGTGTCATACCTAAATTCATTGATAAGAATGAATCTTCAAATATTGCTGGTACTCGATTAATAGCTTGCAAGAAAGCAAAGAATAATGGTAATTGAATAAATGATATTAAACAACTACTCATTGGATTAACATTATATTTTTTATAGACCATCATCATTTCTTGACTTTTAGCCATCATATCTTCTTGACTATTTTTATTGGCATATTTTCTTTCAATTCTTTGTAATTCTGGATTAGCTTTTTTAATATTTTCAGATTGAATAGTAGTTTTTTTAGCAAATGGTAGTAAGATTAAACGAATTAATAAACCTACTAACATAACTGATACACCGAAATTTTTAATTAAATAACCTAATTTTAAAATTATATAAGCTAATGGTTTAACAAAAATACTTTCCCATAACCCGTGATATTCTCCCGATGTAATTTTAAAATTTTGACATTTTGGTAAATCTTTTAATTTATAATCTAATTGTTTTTCGTTTTCTTGATAAATTTTTAATAAATTTTTATCAGTTGGTTGACAAAATATATTTTTTTGAATACTTTGACCAGTTTCAGGATTACTGATAATTTCTTTTTTCGAATTAATTAAATAATTTTTCGTACCACAACCAGTTAATAACAAAATCATGAATACCAGTACAAAAATTTTTTTTACATTTTTCATATATTATCCTTTTCTATTAAATTTATCAAATTATTAGTTAATTCTTGGTAAGATAAATTTAAGCAACTTTTTTTTATTAATATTATATAACTAAAATTAGTTTTAAACAATCTTTTATTTGAGGTGATAATCATTCTTAATTGTCTTTTTAATTTATTTCTTACAACTGCCGAGCCAATTTTTTTACCTACAGCTATACCAAACAATGGTTTATTTAAATTATTTTCTTTTTTAAAGATAATAAAATATTTATTTTTTAAACTTTGATTTAATTGCATTATATTATTGAATTCGATTTTACTTTTAACTATATCAGATTTTTTCATAAAAAACTCCTTATATAAAATAAAACCACTTAAAAAAGTGGTTTATTTACAAAGTTGCTTGCGACCTTTTTTTCTTCTTCTATTTAAAATTTTAGTATTTTTCCGTGCAAAAAAACCATGTTTTTTACTTTTTTTACGATTATTTGGTTGATAAGTTCTTTTCATGTTGCGCACCTCCACATCTAATAAAGCTCATTTATTATAATACGATATTTTTTCTTATGTCAAGAACTTTTTCAATTCTAAATTTTAGCTATATATTAATAATGTTAATAATTCATATGTTAATAAATAAAATAATTTTACCTAATTTTTAATAAATGTTAATAAAAAAGTGGACAAAATATCCTAAATTTAGCTTTTATTCCTTTTATTTTTTTATTTACTAACATTACTAACATTTTATATAATTTATTAACTATTAACCAAATTGTTAATAAATGTTAATTAGTTAGTAGAAAAATTTTGTAATTAATTCTTTATTTTTGTCAACATTTGATATAAAATATATTTAAGATATTTTAAAAGGTGGGTGGAGGATGAAACACGATGAATTATGGCAAAAATTTTTAGATGAAATAGCTAGTGAAATAAATCCTGCATCATTTCATGTTTGGTTTAATGATTTAAAATTAATATCTTTTTCTGATGAACAAATTGTTATTGAAGTTCCTTTGCAAATTCATAAAAAAATGTTAGAAGAAAATTATTATAATTTAATTGAAAGTAAATTATTTCATTTAACAAATCGTAATTATGAAATTAAGTTTGTTTTAGAAAAAGATTTAGAAACTCCAGAAACTACTAATATTATCAAAGAAGAAAAATTTGATACTAGATTAAATCCTAACTTAAATTTCGATAATTTTATGGTAGGGGAAACTAATAGATTAGCTAAAGCTGCCGCAATGGCTGTAGCAGAAAATCCTGGTAATAAAATGCATAATCCGCTATTTTTATATGGTAAAAGTGGTTTAGGTAAAACTCATTTAATGCATGCTATCGGAAATTATATTACAACTCATAGTAATAAAAAAGTTCTTTATACAACTAGCGATGATTTTATGAACGATTATATTGGAGTTGCTGGGTCTAGTCAAGGTAAAAATACTATTGATTATGCCGCCAATTTTAAAAAGAAATATCGAGATGTTGATATCTTAATTATCGATGATATTCAATATTTAGTTGGAGCTGAAAAAACTCAACAAGAATTTTTCCACACTTTTAATAACCTTTACCAAGCTAATAAACAAATTATTATTAGTTCCGACCGTTCTCCCGAAGATTTAAAAATTTTAGAAGAACGTCTTCGAAGTCGCTTTATGTGTGGTTTACCAGTTGATATTTATCCACCTGATTTTGATTTAAGATGTCGAATTATCAAAAATAAATTAGAATATACCACCTTAAAAGACCGCATAGGAGAAGATATTATTGAATATATTGCCAATTCTTGTACGAATGATGTGAGATTCTTGGAAGGAGCTATTAATCGATTAATGGCTTATACAGCAATGGTCGTACCTGAAAAAATTGATTTAGAATTTGCTTGTGAAGCTTTAAAAGATTTTGTTAATAAAAATATATATTCCACATCCAATAATATTCAAAATATTCAAAAAGCAGTAGCAGATATTTATCATATAACAATTGATGATTTAAAAAGTAAAAAAAGAAGTAAAAAAATTGCTTATCCACGCCAAATAGCAATGTATTTATGTCGCGAACAAACAGATGAAAATTTAGCTAAAATTGGCTTAGAATTTGGAGGTAGAGACCATTCAACAGTTATCTTTGCTCATGATAAAATAAATAAAGATTTAAAAGATAATCAAGAATTAATTGAAATAATTGATAAAATAAAAGCAAAGATATAAGTTAATAAAATTGTTAGTAATTTAGAACTTATTAACACTAATTTATTTAGAATTTAAGGGAATAATCTTAATTATTAACATTATAAACGCTATTATTATAATTATTAAATAAATATAGAAAGAAGGAATTTTTATGAAATTTACAATTGATAAAAATATTATATTAGAAAGTTTAAACAATGTTATTAAAGCTATATCAACAAAAAATGTTATACCAGTTTTAAATGGTATTAAATTTGAATTAAAAGAGGAAGGTTTATATCTAATAGCTAGTGATAGTGAATTATCAATAAAATCTTTTATTGACAAAAAAGAAATCAAAAATATTGAAAGTACGGGAAATATTATAATTCAAAGTAAATATATATTAGATATAATTCGGAAAATGCCTCAAGATATTATTAATTTTGAAGTAATTGATGGTTTAAAAATAAAAATATATACAGATAATAATCAATATAATTTAAATTGTTTTGACCCCAATGATTTTCCTAATATTAAATTTGAAGAACATAAAGAACCTATTAAAATAGGGGGAGATATTCTTAAAAATATGATAAACCAAACTGTTTTTGCTATATCTAACCAAGAATTAAGACCAATTTTAACAGGGGTAAATATTAAATTTAGTGATAATTCTATTCAATGTACTGCTACTGATTCATATCGTTTAGCTAAGAAAAATATTAAAAATCCAGTAAAATTAAAAAATGATATTGAAGTCGTTATTCCTGGTAAAAATATTATGGAATTAGAAAAAATTATTACTGATGATAGTGAAGTAGCTATTCATATATTTAATAACAAAGTTTTATTTATTTATAAAAATATCTATTTTCAAAGTAATTTATTAAGCGGAACTTATCCTAATACTGACAATTTAATTCCAACTGAATTTGAATATGTCATAAAAGTTAATTTAGCAGAATTTAATGCTGCCGTAGATAGAGAAGCTTTATTAACTCAAGGTAAAGATAAAAATATTATCAAGATGTCAGTAAATAACAATATATTAACATTATCTTCAAGTGCAAGTGAAATAGGAAAAGCTGAAGAAAAAATAACTATTGAATCAAATAATACCAATAACTTAGAAATATCTTTCAGTTCTAAATTTATGTTAGAAGCTTTAAAAACTATTAAAGAAGAAGAAATATTAATCTTATTAAATAGTGAAATTAAACCAATAATTGTAAAAAGTGTTAAAGATGAATCTCTAATTCAATTGATTTTACCAATAAAAACTTATTAATGTTACAAAATGTAACATTTTTTTTAACTATTAAATGTTATAACATTCAGCAGGGGGCTTTTATGAAAAATTATATTATAAATAAAGAAACATTAGCACTTATAGCTGAATTAGATGGAACTAGAATTTATGAAAAAAATACTAACTTTTTTGTCAATCTTAGTCCAAATAATATTGTTAAATCTAGTTGTTTATTTTATGGATGTAGTTTTGAAGGACGTTTAAATGGTACAAAATATATTTTAGGATTAAAATCAAAAATTCCAATAATAATTAATGAAAAGAATAATATTATTTTCTTTCCAACAGATTCAATTCGCAAAAGTTCTTGTAATTGGTTATCTTTAAACAATATTAATAATTGTCAAAAAAATGCTAAAAATACAAAAATATTATTTTTTAATGGTATTGAATTATCTTTAAATATTTCTAAATATATAATCGATAATCAAATATTAAGAGCAAGTCGATTACAAATGTTAATAAATCAAAGAAATTACTAAAAAAAATATACAATAATCGCGAAAAACATTTTAAAAAAAGCAAATTTTGTGTTATAATTATATATAGATATAGGAGTACACTATATTAAAAAAATTAAAATTTATTGCATTTATGAGGTTCTTTATGTATATACAATCTTTAAAATTGCTTAATTTTCGTAATTATCAAAATATTTCAATAAATTTTTCACCAAAAATAAATATTTTTTACGGATTAAATGGCGAAGGAAAAACCAATTTAGTAGAAAGTATTTATTTTTTAGGTTTAACAAAATCATTTAGAAATAATAATGACTTAAATTTAATAAAAAAAGGTTGTACATATACTAAATTATTAGGTCATATTAAAAATGAATATGAAAATGATTATATGGTTTATTTAGATAATAATGGTAAAAAAATTAAAGTTAATAACGAAAATATATCTAAATTAAGTAATTATATTGGCCGAATAAAAATTATAGTATTTGACCCCAATGATTTAAAATTTGTAAAAGAATCACCATCAATTCGCCGTAAAATTTTAAATATTTCTATATCGCAAATCAATCAAAAATATTTATATTATCTAAATAAATATAATAAAGTTTTAAAACAACGCAATATTTATTTAAAACAATTTAATAAATATGAAGAACTCGATTTTAATTACTTAGATATTTTAACTAAACAATTGATTGAATATGGTTATGAAATTTATCATATTAGGAAAGAATTTATTACAAAAATTAATAATTATTTAAATAATTATTATCAAAAAATAATGGATAAAAATCATAATCTAAAACTAGTTTATAGTTCTTTTTATAATAATTTAAAGCAAACTGAATTATTAAAATTATATCAAGATAATTATAAAAGAGACTTTATTTTTAAACAAACTTTTTATGGAATTCATAAAGATGATTTTTTATTTTATTTAGATGATGAAATGCTTAAAGATTGGGGTAGTGAAGGGCAACAAAAGAATGCAATTATATCTTTTAAATTAGCTCAAATTGCTAATATTAAAGAAAATTTTAAAGAAAATCCTATTTTAATATTAGATGATTTATTTAGTGAATTAGATAATTTAAAAATCAAAAATATTTTAGATTTATTAGATGATAATATTCAAACATTTATTACAACAACAAATATTGAAATTGTTGAAGAAAAAATAAAAAACGCTGCAAAAATTTATTTTATAGAGCATGGTAATATCAAGGAGGTTTAACTTATGAATAATTATAGTGATAGTGATATTCAAGTTTTAGAAGGCTTAGAAGCAGTAAGAAAAAGACCAGGTATGTATATTGGAAATACTAATGTTGCTGGATTACATCATTTAGTATGGGAAATTGTTGATAATGCTGTTGATGAAGCATTAGCTGGATTCTGTGATGATATCGAAGTTGAAATTGAAAAGGGTAATGTTATAACAGTTAAAGATGATGGTCGAGGAATGCCAACTGGTATGAATGAAAAAACTGGTTTATCAACAATTGAAACAATTTTTACAGTTTTACATGCCGGTGGTAAATTTGGTGGTGGTGGCTACAAAGTTTCTGGTGGTTTACATGGTGTAGGAGCTAGTGTAGTTAATGCTTTATCAGATTGGTTAGAAGTAAGGGTATATCGTGATGGAAATGTTTATTTTCAACGATTTGAAAATGGAGGTAAAGCCGTTGAACCTCTAAAAGTTATTGATAAATGTAGTGTTGATAGAACAGGAACAACTGTAAGTTTTCATGCTGATCCAAATTGTTTTGAAACAACAGTTTATGAATGGGATATTTTAGCAAAAAGATTACAAGAAATGGCTTTTTTAAATAAAGGTATTCGTATTACTTTAATTGATCATCGTTCTGATGAACGTAAAGAAGTATATCATTATGAAGGTGGAATTATCGAATATGTTCAAATGATTAATAAAAATAAGCAACCTTTATTTGATGATATAGTCTATGTTGAAGATAAACAAGATGATATTTTAGTAGAAGTAGCAATGCAATATAATAATACATATAATTCCAATATTTATTCATTTACTAACAATATTCACACTACTGAAGGTGGAACTCATGAAGATGGAGTTAAACAGGCTTTAACTAGAGTTATTAACAATTATGCGAAGAAAAATAAATTTTTAAAAGAAAATGATGATAATTTAATAGGTGAAGATGTGCGAGAAGGTGTCGTTATGATTATTTCTTGTAAACATCCAAATCCACAATTTGAGGGCCAAACTAAAACTAAATTAGGAAATAGTGAAGTAAAAAAGATAGCTAGCGATTTATTTGGTAAAGGTTTTGAAAGATTTTTACTTGAGAATCCGGATGCTGCAAGAAGTATTATGGAAAAATGTTTAACGGCTTCTAAGGCTAGATTAGCAGCTAAAAAAGCCCGTGAAATAACAAGAAAAAGTGATTTAACTACCACAAATTTCTTTGGAAAATTATCTGATTGTAAAAGTAAAGATCCAAGTATCAGCGAAATATTTATTGTCGAAGGAGATAGTGCCGGTGGTTCAGCTAAAAAGGGTCGTGATAGTATGACTCAAGCTATCTTACCACTAAGAGGTAAAATTTTAAATGTTGAAAAAGCTCGTTTAGATCGTGCCTTATCAAATGAAGAAATTAGAACTATCATTACTGCCTTTGGTACTGGTATTGGTGAAGAGTTTGATATTAATAAATTAAGATACAATAAAATTATTATCATGACCGATGCCGATGTTGATGGTAGTCATATTCGAGTTTTATTATTAACTTTATTCTATCGTTTCTTTAGACCAATAGTTGAAGCAGGACATGTTTATGCTGCTCAACCACCTTTATATCGTATAATGCATGGTAAGTCTCGAAAATATGTTTTAAATGATCAAGAATTAGAAAGTTATTTGAACACATTAGATGAAAAAACTAAAGAAAAAGCTGAAATTGTTCGAATGAAGGGTTTAGGTGAAATGGACGCTGAAGAACTTAATGAAACTACAATGGATATCACTAAAAGAGTTTTAAGAAAAATAACGGTTAGTGATTGTATTGCCGCCGATGCTGTTTTTGAAAAATTAATGGGTGATGAAGTTGGTCCAAGAAAAGATTTTATTGAACAAAAAGCTGGATACGTTCAAAATCTAGATATTTAGGAGGTTAAAATGGCTGAATTAGATAATGAAAATAAAGAAAATGAATTAACTAATATTGAAGAAAATGTTAGTAATGTTGATAATGATTCTAATAATGAAGAAAATTCTGTCAATTATTTTCATGAACATGATAGTTTAACAGAAGTTAATATTGTTGAAGAAGTAGAAAATTCTTTTATTGATTATTCCATGAGTGTTATTGCATCTAGAGCTTTACCAGATTTAAGAGATGGTTTAAAACCAGTTCATCGCCGTATTTTATGGAGTATGTATGAATCTGGTTATACTCCTGATAAACCTCATAAAAAGAGTGCTAAAACAGTTGGAGAAGTTATGGGTAATTATCACCCTCATGGAGATTCTTCAATTTATGAAGCAATGGTTCGTTTAGCTCAAGATTTTAATCAAAGATATATGTTAATAGATGGTCATGGTAATTTTGGTAATATCGAAGGTGATGGCGCAGCAGCAATGCGTTATACTGAATCAAGATTAGCTAGATTATCATTAGAATTATTAAGAGATATTAACAAAGATACTGTTGATATGGATGATAATTTCGATGCAACAAGAAAAGAACCTCATGTTTTACCTAGTAGATTTCCAAATATTTTAGTTAATGGTACAATGGGTATAGCCGTAGGTATGGCAACGAATATTCCGCCTCACAATTTAGGTGAAGTAATTGATGGTTGCGTTGCTTATATCGATAATCCAGAAATTGATACTGCAGGTTTGATGGAATATATTAAAGGTCCTGATTTTCCAACTGGAGGCATTATTTTAGGTAATTCTGGAATAAAGAAAGCTTATGAAACTGGTCGAGGAACAATAAATATTCGTAGTAGAGCATCAATTGAAGAAGAGGGTAATCACTATAATATAGTCTTTTCTGAAGTACCCTATGGGGTAAATACTTTAGACTTAAAAAATAAAGTAGCAGAACTAGTACATAATAAAACATTAGATGGAATAGCTGATTATCATACTGATTTAAAAAATGGGGTTAAAATTACTATAACACTTAAAAAGGATGCTAATCCTCAAGTAGTATTAAATAATTTATATAAACATACTAATTTCCAAGTTTCTTATGGAATAATTCTTTTAATGTTAGATGGTTTAGTACCTAAAACTTTAGGATTAAAAGATATAATTAGTAAATATATTGACCATCAAAAAGAAGTAATTATACGAAGAACTAATTTCGATTTGAAAAAAGCTCAAGATCGAGTTCATATCTTAGATGGTTTAAAAATAGCATTAGATAATATTGATGAAGTTATTAACATAATTCGTGAAAGTCAAACTGATGCTATAGCCAAAGAAAAATTAATAAAACGTTTTGGTTTATCAGAATTACAATGTGATGCTATTTTAGAAATGCGTTTAAGAAGATTAACTGGCTTAGAAAAAGATAAAATAATAAATGAATTGAATGATTTAGTAGCTAAAATAGCAGATTTAAAAGATATTTTAGCTAATGAAAGTCGCATATATACGATTATTAAAGATGAATTAATTGAAATTAAAAATAAATATGCAGATGAGCGTCGTACTGATATTGATATGACTGCAATTGATTATATTGATGATGAAGCTTTAATACCAAAAGAAAATATTATTGTTGCTCTTACAAATAATGGTTATATAAAAAGAACTGTGGTAGATACATTTAAATCACAAAACCGTGGTGGTGTTGGTATTAAAGGAATGAGTACTAATGACGAAGATTTTGTTAAAGATATTTTAAATTTATCAACACATGATTACATATTATTCTTTACAAATAAAGGTAAAGTTTATCGCTTAAAAGGATATGAAATTCCTGAATTTAGTCGTCAAGCAAAAGGTTTACCAGTAATTAATTTATTAAATTTAGAAAAAAATGAAGTAGTTAATTCTATAATTCAAATTTCTGAAGATGAAGATACTAAATATTTAGTATTTGCTACCAAAAAAGGTTTAATTAAAAAAACTTTATTATCAGAATTTGAAAGTATAAGAACTTCTGGTAAAATATGTATTAATTTAAAATCAAATGATGAATTAATTGATGTTAAAAAAACATCAGGTAATAATATGATTCTTTTAGGTACTAATTCTGGACGTATGGTTAAATTTAATGAATCTGAAATTCGTTCAATGGGACGTACTGCGAGTGGTGTTAAAGGAGTTAACTTAGATAGTAATAGTTTCTGTGTATGTTGTGAAGTAGTTAATGAAGAAGATATAATATTATTAGTTACTGAAAACGGTTATGGAAAGCAAAATAAAGTAGCAGATTTCAGAGCTACAAGAAGAGGTAGCAAAGGAGTTAAAGCATTAAATATTACTGATAAAAATGGTCCAATTGCTGCAGTAAAAGTTGTTAGAAATCAAAATGAATTAGTAATAATGACTGATTCTGGTATGACTATGAGAATGCCTATATCTCAAATAAATGTTATGGGAAGAATAACTCAAGGAGTAAGATTAATAAATTTAAAAGATAATCAAAAAGTAAGTTCAATAAGTTTAATATCAGCCGAAAAAACTGAAGAAGAAGTTGATACAAATATTGATTTAGAATAAATGTTCCACGTGGAACATTTATTTTTATAATATAAATAAATTATCAATGTTTCACGTGAAACATTAAAAATATATAAATATAATTAAAATTTAATTTTAAATCCAATGTTCCACGTGGAACATATTAAAAAGTTGCTTATCAATATATTTTGTGTTAAAATTAGTTTGTGCAACAAATATATTGTAATTTGGTCAGGATTGGAAAATAGCAGCCACATCAATCCCTATTTGTGTGCACTTTTTTTAATGAGGTGCATCATGAATATTGATTATATGAAAATAGCAATTCTAGAAAGTCAGAAAGCATTAAAAAAAAATGAAGTTCCTATTGGAGCAGTAATAGTTAAAAATAATAAGATTATTGCTAAAAAATATAATAAAAAAAATATTAAAAATTTTTCTTTATTACATGCTGAAATTTTATGTATTTATCAAGCTACAAAAAAATTAAAAACATGGAATCTTAATGATTGTGATTTATATGTTACATTAAAACCATGTGAAATGTGTGAAAAAATAATTAAAGAATCGCGAATAAAAAATGTTTATTATTTGGCTGATAAATTAAATTATAAAAAAGAATATAATAAAACTAATATTAAAAAAATAGACTATTCTGATTTAGAAACAAAATATTTAAAAGAGTTGAATAATTTTTTTAAAAATAAAAGAAAGTGAGAAATAATTATGGATTACAAAGTACTATATCGAAAATATCGTCCTCAAGATTTTTCTACTGTTGTTGATCAAAAAGAAATAATTGAAATATTAAAAAATAGTGTTAAAAACCAGAAAATATCTCATGCTTATATTTTTTCTGGTCCACGTGGTACTGGCAAAACAACGACAGCACGAATCTTTGCAAAATATATTAACTGCTTAAATCCTACTGATTCAGGACCATGTAATGAATGTGATATATGTAATCTAAATCAAGATAATGTTGACATTATAGAAATAGATGCAGCTTCTAACACTAGTGTCGATGATGTTCGAGAAATTATTAACAATGTCAAAATTGCTCCAGCTTACTCAAAATATAAAGTTTATATTATCGATGAAGTACATATGTTAAGTCCAAGTGCATTTAATGCTTTATTACTAACATTAGAAGAACCACCAAGTAATATAGTATTTATCTTTGCTACTACGAATATAGAAAATGTTCCGATAACTATTTTATCTCGCTGTCAAAGATTTGATTTTAAAAAAATCACAGATAGTAGTATGTTTGAACATTTAAAAAATATTGCTAAAAAAGAAAAAATAAAAATAGATGAAGATGCTATAAAGGAAATAGTATATTTATCAGATGGTGCTTTAAGAGATGCTTTAAGTATTCTAGACCAATTGGCATTTGATAATAAAAAAATTACTTACGATACTGTAGCTAACCATTTAGGTATAATATCTAATAAAAAAATTGCTTCCTTATTAGATAATATTTTTAACAATAAAATAAATGATGTTTTAACTATCTTAGATGAATTTAAAAATATAAATATAGATTATCGCTATTTACTAAAAAAATTATTAGATAATCTAGAAATATTTGCAATTAAAATAAAAAATAATGAATTAAATTATGATTATAGTAAAGTAGTGAATTTAAGTATGGATATAGCTAATTTAATAAATCAGATAAATATTAATTTAAATCCATATTCTTTAATAACTATTATATTATTAAATTATTGTGATAATGAGCAACCATTAGAAAATACTAATGATAAAAAGAAAATTGAACAAAATACTCAAACTGATGATTCAATCGAAGAAAAAAGTACTTTTGATGAAAATATAAAAAATATAAGAACGAACAATTGTTTAGTTAATGTCCAAAAAAAATATTTAACATTAATTCAAAATTTTTGGTCTAAATTTATAGGTTCTATTAGTGAAAATAAAAAAATAATGATGTTATTAATAGATAGTGATGTTGTGGCAGCATCCGATAATTATTTAATAATAACCAATGAATTAGAATCTACTGTTAATTTAATTAATTTAAATTTAGAAACTATAGAAAATTTATTTTATAAAGAGTATAATAAAGAATATAAAATGATTTCTTTAACTAAAAATGAATGGTTAAAAGTTAAAGAAGAATATATAAAAAATATAAAAAATAAAAAGAAATATCAAATGATTGAAGAAAAAAAGGTGCTAAAAAAGGAAAATAATATTGAGCAAATAGCAACTTCAATATTTGATGAAAGTAAAATTGTTATAGAAGGAGAATGATAATATGAATATGCAAAAATTAATGGCTCAAGCTCAACAAATGCAAAAATCAATTAATCAAAAGAAAGAAAAAATAGAAGCTATGGAATTTAGTGAATCAACTGAATTAATTGATGTTACTTTTACAGGTGATAAAAAATTAAAATCCGTTAAAATTAAAGCAGAAAGTCTAGATAAAGATGATATGGAAGTATTAGAAGATATGATAACCTTAGCTGTAAATAAAGCAATTAATAAGATTGATGAAGAATTTGAGAAAGAAATGGGTGCTTATGGGCAATCATTAAATGGTTTGTTTTAATGGCACAAATATATCCTAAAGTTATTGATAATTTAGTTCAAAGTTTTAAAAAATTTCCCGGCATTGGTGAAAAAAATGCCGAAAGATTGGCTTTATATACATTAGATATGACAGATGATGATAGAATGCTTTTAGCAGATTCATTAACTTTAGTAAAAGAAAAAGTTCAACCTTGTGAAATTTGTGGATATCTTTGTGAAAGTAATATTTGTAGTATTTGCAGTGATGAACAAAGAAACCAAAATTTAATATGTGTAGTAGAAGATTATAAAAGTGCAGTTTCTTTTGAAAAGATTGGTAATTATAATGGTACTTATCATATTTTAAATGGTCTAATTTCCCCAATTGATGGAATCAATCCCGAAGATATAAACATTAATTCTTTACTTAATCGTTTAAAAAAGTTAGATAATCCTGAAATAATATTAGCATTAAAATCAACTATTGAAGGGAAAACAACAACATTATATATTACTAAAAAATTAGAAAATCAAAAAGTTAAAATATCAAGATTATCTTATGGAATTTCAATTGGAGCAGATATAGATTATTTAGATACTATAACTCTAGATAGAGCATTAGAAGACCGTAAAATAATTAATGAATAAAATAGTAAATGATGCATAGAATTTACTAGGTGATTTCTATGAAAAAATTAATATTAGGTTTAATTAAAAAATTGTGTTTTGGATTAGTCGTAATGTATAGTATAAATATTTTACTTAGTGATCTAAATGTTAATTTACCTTTTAATGTTTTTTCAATAAGTGTATCGACATTTTTGGGTATTCCCGGAATTGTTAGCCTAGTATTATTAAATATATTTATAATATAGGTGATTTTATGGAATTAAATAACGAATTAGAAAAATTACTAATAAAAAATAAAGATAATAAATTAGCTCATAGTAATTTAATAATCACTAATAATATAGATAAATGTGTATCAGAATTAACGTATGTTATAAAAAATATACTGTGTTCTGATACTTTTTCATATGAATGTCAAAAATGTAATATATGCCATTTAATTGATGAACAAAGTTTAATGAATTTTTTGATAATTGAACCAGATGGTATGTTTATTAAAAAGGAACAAGTTGATAATTTATTAGATAAATTTAAATTAAAACCTGAATTAGTTAGTAAAAATATTTATATCATTAAAAATGCTGAAAAATTAACTAAATTTTCTGGTAATCCGATATTAAAATTTATTGAAGACCCTTTAGAAAATACGATTGGATTTTTAGTAACTAATAATATAAATGCTATTTTACCGACTATTGTTAGTAGATGTCAAATTACTAAAGTTAATTATGAAGAGGAACAACAAACTAATTTAGAAATTATTGATTTAGCTAATGATTTTATTTATAATATAGAAAATAATTTTGATGAAATTTTATTTTTTATCAAAGATAATATTTTAATTAAAGAATATGCAAAACAAGATTATATAGCTTTATTTAACGAAATATTCGATATTTATTATAATATTTTATTGAAAAAATTAAATCAACAAATTTTAGATGATAAATATAGTTATTTGACAAGTATTAAAATAGCTAAAGTAAAAACAAAATTAAAAGTAATTACTGATTACTTAAATAGATTAAATTATAATGTAGATATAAATTTATTTTTAGATAGTTTTGCATATGAAATGAGGTGTTAACAATGTTTTATTATAATATTAGATTATCCGATAATAATTTAACTATTGGTGTTTATGAAAAAGAAATTAATAATAATACTTCAGTAGTTATTGAAACTGAACGTGGAATGCAATATGGTAAAATTATTTCAGTTTCTAAAAAATCTGATAAAGAAAATAAAATTCTTCGTTTAGCTACTAGTGAAGATACTGATAACTATTTAGCTAATTTAAAAATTGCAAAAGAAGCTTTAATATCTGCCAAAAAAGAAGCTAATAATTTAAATTTAAAAATGAATTTTATTGCTGCAGATTTAACTTTAGATAAAAAACAATTATTATTAATTTACTATGCCGAAGAAAGAATTGATTTTCGTCAGTTAGCTAAAAAATTAGCTAGTCTTTACAAAACAAGAATTGAATTACATCAAATAGGAACAAGAGATAAGGCTAAACATATTAGTGGTTGTGGTTTATGTGGCGAAAAATTATGTTGTAGTAGATTTTTAAATCAATTAAATTCCGTTTCAATGAGTATGGCAAAAAATCAAAATTTAGCTTTAAATCCTACGAAAATAAATGGTGTATGTGGTAGATTATTATGTTGTTTAGCATACGAAGATGAAAACTATAGTTTATGTCGTAAAAATTTACCAAAAATAAACGAGGTAGTTAAAACAGAATTTGGTGAAGGAAAAGTAACTAATATTGATATTTTAAATCAAAAATATACAGTAGAAATAGATGGCTCACCAATAGAAATCGAATGTAATGCAAACAATTAATGATTTATTTGATTATAATTTAAAAATAATTCAAAATGAATTAAATTTTAAATTTTCTTTAGATTCTATATTATTAGCAGAATTTATAGATTTAGAAAATGTTAATAAAATAGTAGATTTTTGTACAGGAAACGCAGTTATACCTTTAATATTATCTACTAAAACAAAAGCAAAAATTTATGGAATTGAATATCAAAAACAAATTTATGATTATGCTTTAAAATCAATAAAAATTAACAATTTAAATAATCAAATAAATATAATAAATGCTGATGTAAAAAATATAAATAACTTATCTAATTTAGCTAAACCAGATATAATTGTTTGTAATCCACCATATTTTAAATACCAACAAAATAGTTTAATTAATCAAAATATTGCTAAAACAATAGCTAGACATGAAATTTTAATAGATTTAGAAGATATAATAAAACAAGCAAGTAATTTTTTACAAACTAAGAAAAGTTTTTATTTAGTACATCGTTCTAATCGTTTAGATGAAATTATTATATTATGTCATAAATATAATTTAAATGTTAAAAAAATTTGTTTTGTTTTTACTAAAAAAAATCAAATACAACCTTTATTAGTATTGATTAAAGCAGTTAAAAATAGTCATCCTGGAGTAAAAATAACAAATATTAATATTAGTGAGTATACAACTTATCAAAATATTTTTAAGGAGGAAAAAAAATGAAATTAATTGTTGGTTTAGGTAATCATGGAAAAAACTATGAAAATACTAGACACAATATTGGTTTTATGGTCATTGATAATTATATTAAATTTTTAGACCAACCAATTAATTGGCAAAATAAATTTCAAGCATTATATACTTGTTTGACAATTAACGATGAAAAAATTTATTTTTTAAAACCTCAAACCTATATGAATTTATCAGGAAATTCTGTATTAGAAATAGTTAAATATTTTAAAATTCCTATTAAAGATATTTTAATAATTCATGATGATTTAGATTTAGATATAGGAAAATATCGTATTAAATTTAATAGTAGTCATGGTGGACATAATGGCATTAAATCAGTAATTGAAAATTTGAATACCCAAGAGTTTGCTCAATTAAAAATTGGCATATCAAATAATAAAGATATTCCAACGAGTGATTATGTCTTAGCAAAATTCGGTAAGAAAGAACTATCAAACTTAAATGAACTAATGCCTATTTTTAACAATATAATTCAAGATTTTATAAAGTATGATATTACAAAATTAATGAATACTTATAATAGAAATAAGTGATAAAATTGGATTTTTTAGAAAAATATTTTACCTATGAAAATAATTTAAATGTATATGGTTTAACTGATGAGTTAAATATTTTTTACATGCTTAATATTTTTCAAAAAGAAAATAAAAATTTATTAATTGTTGCTAATTCTTTATATGAAGCTAACCAAATATATTCAGCTTTAAAGACACATACAGATGATGTACTTTTATTTTTAATGGATGATTTTTTGACTAGTGTAGCAGTAGCAATATCTCCGGAATTAAAAATTAAAAGATTAGAAATATTAGAAGAATTACAAACTTCAAATAATAAAAAAATAGTAGTAACCAATTTAATGGGTTATTTAAGATTTTTGCCAAATATTCATGATAAAAATAAAAATCAATTGGAATTTGAAATTAATAAAGATATTAATCGTAATGAATTAATTAATATTTTAGATACTTTTGGTTATAAAAAAGAAAGTTTAGTAACAAATACTGCTGAATTTGCTATACGTGGTTATGTTATAGATATTTTTCCTTTATATGAAGAACATCCAATACGTATTGAATTATTTGGTGATAAAATTGAAGCAATCCGTTATTTTGATGAAAACACTCAATTATCACTAAAAAATATCAAAAAAATAAAAATCTTACCAGCTACAGAAATTAAATCAAACACTAATAGTTCTTTATATGATTATATGCAAGAGCCTTGGGTTATATGGTATGATTATGAACAAATCAAAGCTGCTTATTATCAATTACAACAAGAAATTTTAAATTATTGTAATGCTAATTTTTTAGCTGGTAATACGAAATTTATGTATAATTTAAATGAAATAACTATTAAAAAACAATTAAATATAAGTAAATTTGATAATCAAATAAAACCATTATTATATTTTAAAACCCAAGAATTAAAAAATTATAATTTAGATTTTAATCAATTAAATAAAGATATAACTAGTTGGATAGCTAATAAAAAAAAGGTAATATTATGCTTGTCTAGTGATAAACAAATAAAAAAAATAAGAGAAGAAATAACGCAAAATGTAACATATATTAAAAGGAAAATAAATAAAGGTTTTATTTTTCAAGATTATGTAGTAATTAGTGAATATGATTTAGAAAATATTAAAAGAGCAAATAATAATTATACAAATAACTTAAAAATAGGTCGTAAGATAAAAGATTTTGACCAAATTCAAATTGGGGATTATGTTGTTCATAAAGACCATGGTATAGGTATATATAAAGGAATAGTAACTTTAAATACTAGTGGATTTAGTAAAGATTATATTCAAATAAATTATTTAGGCAATGATAAAATATATGTTCCTGTTGAAAAAATAACAACTATTTTTAAATATTCTTCAAAAGATGGCAGTATGCCAAAAATTAATAAATTAAATTCAAGTAGTTGGTTGAAAACTAAAAGGTCAATCGAAAAAAAGATAAAAGATATTTCACAAGAATTAATTCAACTTTATGCTATACGTAGTAAAACAAAATCAGATATTTATAAAGATTATCCGGAAGAATTAATATTTGCTAATGAATTTGAATATATGGAAACACCTGACCAATTAAAAGCAATTATAGATGTTAATAATGATTTAAAAAGTGCTATACCAATGGACAGATTATTATGTGGTGATGTTGGTTTTGGTAAAACCGAAGTAGCATTTCGGGCAATATTTAAAACCGTATTAAATAGTAAACAAGTAATGTACTTATGTCCAACAACTATTCTTTCTAAACAACAATATGAATCAGCAAAATTACGTTTTAAAAATTATCCAGTGGAAATTGCATTATTAAATCGTTTTACGCCAATTAAAGAAGTAAAAAGAATTTTAACTCAATTAGAAAATGGAGTAATAGATATTATATTTGGTACTCATAGATTACTTAGTAATGATATAAAATTTAAAAGATTAGGTCTTTTAGTAGTTGATGAAGAACAACGCTTTGGAGTTACGCATAAAGAAAAAATAAAACAATTAAAAAAGGATGTTAATGTCCTAACTTTATCAGCTACTCCGATACCTCGAACTTTAAAGATGGCAATTAGTGGTTTAAGAGATTTATCAATTATAGATACACCACCAACAAATCGTTATCCTATTCAAACATATGTAATTGCCGAAAATGATAATTTAATAAAAGATGCTATTTATAAAGAATTATCACGAAATGGTCAAATATTTATTTTATATAATCGTATAGCAAGTATTGATAATATGGTTATAAAAATAAAAACATTAGTACCAGAAGCTACTGTTATGTATGCTCATGGTCAGATGACTAAAATAGAATTAGAAAAAATTATGAATGATTTTGTTGAACATAAATTTGATGTATTAATTTGTACAACAATAATTGAAACAGGTATTGATATACCTAATGCAAATACTTTAATTATTTATGATGCAGATTATTTTGGTTTAAGTCAACTTTATCAAATTCGTGGTCGTGTTGGTCGTAGTGATAAAATAGCATATGCTTACTTATTATATGATAAAACAAAAATGTTAAATGATATTGCTATTAAAAGATTAAAAGCCATTAGTGATTTTACCGAATTAGGTAGTGGTTATAAAATAGCTATGCGTGATTTAGCAATTCGTGGAGCTGGAGATATTTTAGGTAGTTCTCAAGCTGGTTTTGTCGATTCAATTGGAATAAATATGTATATGCAATTAATTGAAGATGAATTAAATAAACAAAAAGGTATTACTCCAATTAGTGAAACTGAAGCTGACCAAAGTATCATTAATGTTAATACTCATATTAGTAGTGAATATGTTAAAGAGGAAGATATAAAAATTGAAATTCATCAAAAAATTAATGAAATTGACAGTATTGAAAAATTAAAAGAAGTTAAAATAGAATTAGAAGACCGCTTTGGTAAAATTAATGAAGACATTGAAATTTATATGTATGAAGAATTATTAGAAAAATTAGCTTATAAATTAAATATTAATAAAATTCATCAAACAAAAACTGAAATTAATGTAATTTTACCGGATGAAATAACCCAAAACTTAATGGTTGATAAATTTATGTTAAAATTATATAACATTGAACCTAAAATAAATTTAAGATATGTTAATAAAAAAATTAATATAATTATTAATTTAAGAGTACTAAAAAAACACTATGTTTATGTATTAATTGATATATTTAATTTATTATTAGACCCAACATATTATAAATAGTATAAATATCAAAAATAAAGCCATATTACTAGTAGAATGGAGTTGAACTTTTTATTGTGAAGTCTACAGGTGTAATAAGGCGAATCGATGAATTAGGTAGAATTGTAGTTCCTAAAGAAATAAGAAAAAACTTAGAAATTCGTGATGGGGAATTTTTAGAAATATATACTGATGAAAATAGTATTATATTAAAGAAATATTCTAAAATGGATAGTAATTTAAATTTAGCTAAAAAAGTTTGTAAAATATTAAATGAAACTTATGGATATAAAGCAATTATAACTGATAGAGATAAAATAATTGCTGTTGAAGATAATAAATATCAAGAAATAAATAATTTAAAAATAAATGAATTTTTAAAAAATCTTATTGATACAAGATATCCATATTATTCAGAAAAAGAAGAAAAAATAACTATTGAAAATTTCAATATTAATGGCTATTTTGCAATAATGCCTATTATTATATCAACTGATTGTTTAGGTTTAGTTATTTTAATAAGTGGTGAACAACTACCAACCGAAATAATGAACATATTAAAATATACTGTTAAATTATTTGAATACAAAATTGATATTGCTTAATTAATTATAATATGCTAAACTAAATTAAAATTAGTGACAGATTATTAATTAATTTTAATCTTTAATCATAAAGTAAGATAATCGTCTTAATTTATGATTTTTTTATTAGAAAGGATGAGTTTATGGCAAAAAAATATTACATTTCAACAGCAATTGCTTATACATCTGGTAAACCACATATTGGTAATACTTATGAAATTGTTTTAGCTGATGCAATAGCTCGATATAAAAGAAGTAAAGGTTATGATGTTTATTTTCAAACAGGTACTGATGAACATGGTGAAAAGATTGAGTTAAAAGCTAAAGAGGCCGGAATAACACCTCAAGAATTTGTTGATAATATTGCCAAAGAAATAAAAAATATTTGGGATTTAATGAATACTAGTTATGATAAATTTGTTCGAACAACGGATGAAAATCATACAAAAATAGTTCAAAAAATATTTGATAAAATGTATGAAAAAGGTGATATTTATCTAGGAAAATATGAAGATTGGTATTGTGTTCCATGCGAATCGTTTTTTACAGATACCCAACTTGTTGATGGCAAATGTCCTGATTGTGGTCGCGATGTTGAAAAAAAATGTGAAGAAGCTTACTTTTTTAAATTAAGTAAATATCAAGATAGATTAATAAAATATATTGAAGAAAATCCTGACTTTATTAAACCAGAAGCTCGTAAAAATGAAATGCTTAATAATTTTTTAAAACCAGGTTTACAAGATTTATGTGTAACTCGTTCTTCCTTTAAATGGGGTATACCTTTAAGTTTTAATGATAATCATGTTATTTATGTATGGTTAGATGCATTAACTAATTATATTACAAATATTGGCTATGACCCTGATAAAGAAGATGAAAAGTTTAAATATTTATGGCCAGCGGATTTACATTTAGTTGGTAAAGATATTATTCGTTTTCATACTATTTATTGGCCTTGCTTTTTAATGAGTTTAGATTTACCATTACCAAAACAAGTTTTTGGTCATCCTTGGTTAATTGTTAATGGCGGTAAGATGAGTAAGAGTAAAGGTAATGTTATCTATGCTGATGATTTAGTAAACAAATATGGTGTTGATGCAGTTAGATATTTCTTACTTCATGAAATTCCGTATGCTAGTGATGGCTTAATGACAATCGATTTATTAGAAGAAAGAATAAACAGTGATTTAGTTAATATTTTAGGTAATTTAGTAAATAGAACTATTACGATGGTTAATAAATATTTTAATGGCACTATAAAAAAAGCTACTAATGTAGAATCAGTTGATAAAAATTTAATTGATAAAATAAACAAATTAGATGAAAATATTGAAAAACATATGAATAATTTAGAAGTTGGTAAAGCAATAGATGAAATATTTGATGTTTTACGTTTATCTAATAAATATATTGATGAAACTATGCCATGGTCATTAGCAAAAGATGAATCAAAATTAAGTAGACTTAATGACGTATTATATAATTTATTAGAAGCAATTAGAATTTGTGGTTTATATTTAGAACCTTATATACCTATTACAACAACAAAAATATTAAATCAACTTAATACAAAAGAATTAACAAAAAATTTTGGAGCAGTAGATAACTATCAAGTAAAAAAAGCAGAAATATTATTTAATAGAATAGAGAAATGTTAAAATGACATTTCTTTTTTGACTTAATATAAATATTTGATATAATGTAAATAGTAAGTGAGGTTAGAAATTATGAATCATAATGTAAATCGGGGGGGGGTATTTTAATAAACAAAAGTACCCGAACATATTAGCTTTTTTGGGAGTATTAGTTGGAGCATTAATAATAAGTGGAATAAGTTATGCCCTATGGAGTACAACAAAAGAACAAAAAAGTGTAAATAAAATAAGTAGTGGGTGTTTAAAACTAAGTGTTCAAGAAGGTCAAAATATAAATATAGAGAATGCTTATCAAACACCAGATAGTGAAGGATTGCAACGACCAGGTTATAATTTTACAATAAACAATAATTGTAATCATGAAGAATATGTCGAAGTAAATTTAGATATCAAAAATAATAATACATTAGATGCAAAGAATATCAGAGCAACATTACTATATAGCAATCAAAAAATAATCGAACCAAATAATTTAAATAACTTATTAGATAGAGAAACAACAAGTAAAGAATATAATACAGGAAAACATTTAACAACAGTAAGAATAAAAGCTAATAGTAATAAAATATTAAACTTAAAAATATGGTTAGATGAAAATACTAGCTATGATGACTTAAAAGAAAATAATACCTTTGAAAGTAAAATAGAGATAAATAGTATCAAAAAAGAGAATATACTAGCAAGTGATTACATTAGAATCATAAGTGAAGATAACAATCAACTAGCTTATGATGAAACAGTCGATAATAACTTAAGATATGTAGGAGCAGACCCAAATAACTATGTGGATTTCAATGGAGAGAAATGGCGAATCATTGGAGTAATGAATAACATAGATGATGGAACAGGTAAAAAAGAATCAAGGGTTAAGTTAATAAAAAATGAAGATATCGGAAAAATTGCCTGGGATGCTAAACCAATTAATAATCAATATACTATTTGTATTCATAATAATCATGCAAATTGTACTTATAAAAGTAATTGGAAAGAAGCTAGTTTAAAAATAACCTTAAATGAAGCGTATTGGAACAGTACAAAAACAACAGAAAAAAATAATTTAGAAAAAAGAATAAATGGCAATTTAGATAGTCAATGGGAATACTTAGATTTTACAAACACTGGAATAAAAACTATAAATCAAAAATTAGTTGATAAAGCAATATATTATTTAGGTAAAGTTAGCGCATCTAAATATTATATTGCATCTATGTATTACGAGCTAGAAAGAACTAATAATTTTTTAGAAAATTGGACTGGTTACATCGGTTTAATGTATCCAAGTGATTATGGCTATGCTACAAGTGGAAGCGTAAGTAAATCAAGAAACGAATGTCTAAAGTATAACTTATATGAATGGAATACAAGTACTGCAGATTGTGTTAAAAATGACTGGTTATTAGATAGCAGTTCTAATCAATGGACAATAACTCCGAGCGATAGTTCTCAACGAGCAGTTTCGATATCTGCAGATGGCCATGTTATTAACGATGCAATAGTTTTAGATACTTATCGTAATGTTAGACCAGTTTTATATTTAAAATCTTCTGTCAAAATAACTTCAGGTGATGGTTCAAAAGATAATGCCTTTAAACTTTCTTTATAAAAATTCTATTAATTTTCTTTAATAGAATTTTTTGTTTTTTAAAATTTGATATGTTAATATAATGATGGTGATTTTATGTTTACTGATACTCATTGTCATTTATATCAAGAATATTATTTAGATATTAATGAGACTATAAAAGAAGCAATAGAAAATGATGTTAATCGTTATTTTGTAGTGGGATGCGATACTAAATCAAATCAAGAAGTAATTGATGTAATTAATAAATATGATAATACTTATGGTATTATTGGAATTCATCCAGAATATGCTGAAAACTATAAAGATGAAGATATAGAATTTATTAAAAATTCGATAACTAAAAATAAAGTAATTGCTATTGGAGAAATCGGTTTAGATTATCACTATTCAAAAGATTTAAAAAATGAACAAAAAGAATTATTTGAAAAGCA
>CANRCO010000003.1 GCA_947629125.1 uncultured Bacilli bacterium
TAAAAGGACTGTCACCTATTCAATTTAGGTTACAATCCTTAAATAATTAAACTGTCCAACTTTTGGGGTTCAGTTCATTTATACTCTCACTTTTTTATTTGCTTATTTTTGAATTATTTGTTCTACCAACAAGCCAATCCATTGATACATTATAAGTTTTACAAATAGAATAGGCATTCATTGTAGTTATTAAATTTAAACCAGTTTCATAATGACTATAAGTCGTTTGAGAAATACCACATTTCTCAGCAAATTTAGATTGAGATAAACTTTGAATATTTCTTAATTCTTTTAATTTAATACTAATTTTCTTTTTGCTAGTATTAATAGGTATAGTGAACTTAGTATTTCTTCTAGTAAAGCCAATGATAAAATCTAATGAATAATTATATAAATTACAAAATTTAATTAATTTGTTAAAAGGAATTGTATCATTTAATGTCTCCCATCCTTAAATTGTTTTCTTACTTACACCAAAAATATAACCAAGTTCTTCCTGGGTCATTTCTAATTCTTCACGAGCATATTTTAAATTATTATTAATCATCCAACAATCACCAATATTAATTTTCCCACCAAATTATTTTTCAACCTCGAAAGCCTGGTAAATAGGTTAAAAAGCTGTATAATTAATTTAAATTAATCATTAAGGATGGTGTAAAATATATGTATGATGATTATTCAACTAGAATTACTAAAAGAATGATAAGTTATGTAAGCGAGGTTGTAGAAGTACTTGAATTTAATTTAGTGGTTTTTATAATACTATGAATATTAAAAAAAGAAAAATCACAAAATTGATTGTAAATACAAAATTATTTGTTTAATTTGCTATTGATAAAAAAGCGAAAATAACATATAATAAAAACGTAGAAACAGCTGAGCTAAGCTCAGGTGACTACGTGTTGTTGACCACCTAAGCTTATTAGGTGGTTTTTCCTATTTATATATTAATACTATTATTAGTATTATCAATAAAAATAAGATAATAAGTTTATAAAAGTCTTTATCTTTCATAAATTATCACCACCCCTTCTAGGGTGAGAGTAAATCAAAGTTCCCTAAAAAAAGTGGTAGTCACCTGTAACTCAGCTGTTTCTAAGGACTCTATTATAAGTATAGAAAAACAAAAGTAAAGAGCTTCGACAAAAGATGTCAAAAGTTCTTTATTTTTTCTTTGCCAAAAGGCTAAATTTTGGTATAATGAAAATGATAAGAGAGGTAAGGAACTATGAATCATAATGTAAATCGGGGGGGGGTATTTTAATAAACAAAAGTACCCGAAGATATTAGTATTTTTAGGAGTATTGGTAGTAGCATTAATAATAAGTGGAATAAGTTATGCCTTATGGAGTACAACAAAAGAACAAACAAGTGTAAATAAAATAAGTAGTGGCTGTTTAAAGTTAAGTGTAACAGAAGGAACAAATATTAATATAGAGAATGCCTATCAAACACCAGATGATGAAGGATTAAAGCAAAATGGTTATAATTTTACAATAAACAATAATTGTAATCATGAAGAATATGTCGAAGTAAATTTAGATATAAATAAAAACAATACATTAGATGCAAAGAATATAAGAGCAACATTACTATATAATAATCAAAAAATAATCGAACCAAATAATCTAAATAATTTATTAGATAGAGAAGCAACAAACAAAGAATATAATAAAGGAAAACATTTAACAACAGTAAGAATAAAAGCTAATAGTAATAAAACATTAAATTTAAAAATCTGGCTAGATGAAAACACTAGTTTTAGTGAATTAAAACAAAACAATACTTTTGAAGGTAAAATAGAGATTAATAGTATCAAAAGAGAGAATATACTAGCCAGTGATTATGTAAGAATCATAAGTGAAGATAATAATCAACTAGCTTATGATGAAACAATAGATAATAACTTAAGATATATAGGTAAAGAACCTAACAACTATGTTGATTTCAATAATGAGAAATGGCGAATCATCGGAGTCATGAACAATATAGATGATGGAACAGGTAAAAAAGAAAGTAGAATTAAATTAATAAGAGCAGAATCATTAGGAGAATTTAGTTGGGATTACAAACAAAACGGAGTAGGTTCATCAACAAGCCTTTGGGGAAGTAACGATTGGACAGATAGTCAATTAATGATGATGTTAAATCCAGTTGATATAGTAGAAGCTGGATGGAAAGCAACAGATAAAAATTATACAATAGACAATGAAGGCTATGTATTAGATAGTAATAATCATCAAATTTATAAAGGAGTTGGAAGTTATTATAATCATACATCTGGTTATAAACCAGCTTTAACAACATCTGAAAATTTTCCATTATATGAAATAAATTTTACAAAAATAGGCTTATCAGAAGAACTAAAAAAACTAATAGATACAGCAGAGTATAATTTAGGAGGTCCAAATGAAATTAATCATAGAATAATAACAGCAAAAGAATATTATTCAAATGAGAGAAGTAATTTAACCTATGATAGGTCTCCAACAACATGGACAGGCTATATCGGCTTAATGTATCCCAGTGATTATGGTTTTGGTACAAGTGGAACAAATTGTTTAACAAATGCGTTATATAGTTATAGTAGTAGTACAGAATGTATAAATAATGACTGGTTATATGATAGCAGTCATACTCAATGGACAATTACGCCACAGTCGTATTACTCTTACAGTGTGGTGTTTGTACGCAATAATGGTAATGTAGACAACTACTTCACTAGCGACTCTCGTGGTGTTCGCCCAGTATTATATATGAAATCAACTGTCAAGATTACCTCAGGCGATGGCTCTAAAGAAAATTCATATAAATTAAAATTGTCAAACTAATTGTGACAATTTTTTTTGTTTTTATTGTTTATAATCATAATAGTTGGGGTGATACATTATGAAAAAAAGATTTAAAGCAAGAAAAAAAAGAAAAATTTTAAAATTTCGAGTATGTTTATTTCTAATTGTTATGATTGTTACTTTTAGTATGGTATTTAATTATTTGTATAGTAAAACTTTAGCTAAAATAAATAATGAAAAAATTTTAAAGTATTTAGTTAGTAATAGCTTTAATAATTCTTTAAATAATAACTATTTAAGTTTAAATAATTTACGTAATTCTAATTTTTTATTTAAATATTCTTTAGGTGTGGAATTAAAAGATGATATTATTACAGAAACTGATGATGATGAACATAACACCGAAATTACTAGTGACTATATTGAAGACCCAGCACCTAGTAAAATAATTGACCCTTTAATATATATTTATAATTCTCATCAAACAGAAGCTTATGATAAAACCAGTTTAGAAGCTTATAATATAACTCCTACGGTGATGATGACTAGCTATATTTTAAGAGAAAGATTAAATGATTTAGGAATTCCTTCTTTAGTCGAAACTGGTAACATTACCGAAATTTTAAAAAATAATAATTGGAAATATGGTTCATCTTATAAAGCTAGCCGCATATTACTCGAGCAAGCTATAGCCAATAATCAAAGTCTAAAATATTTTATTGATATTCACCGCGATTCTGTTAGTCATGAATTATCAACTATTACAATTAATAATTTAAATTATGCTAAGTTAATGTTTGTTATAGGTAGTGAATATTCAAGCTATGAACAAAATTTAGAAATGGCTAAAAATTTACGAAGTAAAATAGATGAAAAATATCCTGGTCTTTGTCGAGGCATTGCTGTTAAAAGTGGTAAAGGCGTAAATGGTGTATACAATCAAGATATTTCACCTAAAGCTATTCTTATTGAAGTAGGAAGTCAATATAATACTATTGAAGAAGTTAATAACACCACAGTTATTATTGCCGATATATTATTTAATTATATAAAGGAAGTGGAAAATGCCTAAAAAAAAGAAGCCTAGTATCTTATGGCGTATCTTTTGTTTACTTCTATTAGTTTATTTAGCATTATATATTGCTTTAGAAAGTGGTTATTATGAAACTAAAATGAGTAAACGAACTGCTTTAACTAATGAAAATATTAAAAGATTTGAACAAGATGTTAAAGAAGGTAAAGAAATTGATTTAAATCAATACATCATTGATGATAATAAAAACTATTCGAATACTTTAACTAAAACAGGAAATAAAATTAATGATTTAATTAAAAATTTATTAGGTAATGGTCTTAAAGAATCATCACAATTTTTAAAATCCTTATTTACAGGTTCTTAAGACTTTTTTTAATGCTAAGAAATTTAAGAAAACTACAACAAAAATATTAACTATTTCACTTATGACTAAACTATAAATACCAATATGACATAAACTTAATAAAGCTAAAACTAAAAGTTTAACAACAATTCCAAAAAGAGTAATAAACATGGTAATAGTTGATTTGTCCATTGCTTGTAAAGCACTAATTAATGGTCCTTCTAAATAGAATAAAACAAAGAATGGGGCTAAAATTTTAATGTAATTAGAACCACTAGTAGTTTTATAAATAACATTTAAAATGACATCTCGATATAAATAAAAACCTGTTGAGAAAAATAAACCTAAAATAAAAGAAATTACTAAGGCTTGCTTAACTCTTCTTTTAACCATTAACATATTTTTTCTTTGAAAAAATTTAGTTATTTCGGGTAATAGTGAACTAGAAATAGCCATGATAAAAAAAGAAGGAATAGTTAAAATAGAAATACTATAAGCATTATAAATCCCATATTCTTTTATAACATAACTGCTTGTATAACCACATAGTAATAATATATTTGTTAAAATTATTGGTTCAAAGAAAAAACCAATATTCCCAATAATTCGCGAAGATACACTTGGTAAAGATATTGCAAAAATATCTTTCATAGTACCTGCATCAGCTTTTAATTCTTTTTTAGTAATGGTAAATTTTTTAGGTAGAAAAAATAAAAATGTTAAAATTGAAGCTAATTCACTAGCTATATTAGTTAAAATTAATCCTACAACCGCATAGATAATATTTTTAGTCATTAAATACGGCAATATATAAATGATAAGAAAGATTCGAACTACTTGTTCCACAATATTACTTAATGTGTGTGGTACCATTTTTTGTTTACCATAAAAATAACCTTTTAAAATACTAGAAATACTAACAAAAGGAAACGTTAAACTCATCGCTATTATTAAATAATAACTTCGCGGTTCATTTAATAATTTATAAGCAATTGTTTTACTAAATAAAATAGTGAATGTGATGATTAAAATATTTAAAAACAAAGTAATAATTGTCGCATTAGACAATATTTTTAAACTGCGATTTTTATTTTCACTTACTAATTTACTAATAGCTACTGGTAAAGATAAAGTAGCAATAGTTAAAAGTAATGAATAAGTCGGCATAACGATGGAATATAAACTAACTCCGGCTTCACCGATAATTCGCGTATAGATAATCCGAATAACAAAACCTAAAATCTTGGTAATAAAACCACCTAAGATTAAAATTAATGTCGATTGAATAAATACATTTTTTTTCATTGTTCACCTTTAAATATTTTTCTTTTTGCTATATAATAAATATATGAACTTAAGGTGAAAATATGGATGATTTAAAAATAAAAAATATGAATGACCTTTATAAACTTTTATATCCAGCTTTAGAAACTAAAATGAAAATGTTAAAAAATAAAGGTTATTCTTATATTAAATTAGAAGATATATTTAATTATTTAAAAAATCAATGGCAACAACAAAGTAATTTAACATTATATGATTTAGTTAATGATATATTTAATGTTAATGAATATGCTTTAATAAATTATGTTAATAGTTTATTAGTTCGTAAAGATATGCTAAAAGAGGAGTATTTATGATTAAAGTTACTATAGAAGATATAATAAAAGGATTTAATGATTATAATTCTAATAAAGAAGAACAAAATAAAATAAAGAAAGCTTATGAGTATATAAATGATTTACAAGTACCTAAAAAAGATATTGCTCATAGTTTAAGAGTAGCTAAAATTTTACTTACTTTAGAAGTAGATAGTTCTACGATTATTGCTGCAATTCTTCATAAAACTTTAAGTAATGATGTATGTAAGCTAGCTGATTTAGAAAAAGAATTTGGTAGTGATATTGCTAATTTAGTAAATATTTTAAATCGGATTAATCATGTTGAATTAAAAGATAATAAAGATTCATCAGCTATTTATTTAAGAAAAGTTATTGTAGGTATGAGTGAAGATGTGCGAGTATTATTTTTAAAGTTAGCTGATAGATTAGATTCAATGCGAAGTTTAATAACAAGTAAAGATGAAAATTATAAGAAAAATAAAGCATTAGAAACAGTAAATGTATTAATTCCCATTGCGCATCGTTTAGGTATTAATTCAATTAAAAGTGAATTAGAAGATTTATCATTACGTTTTACTAAACCAGATGTTTATAATGATATCTTAGAACATTTAAATGCTAATAGAGACCAAATGAATCAAGTTTTAATGCAAATGCAAAATAGTATTAGTGAGATTTTAAGTGAAAGTGGTCTAGATTTTAAAATAAAAAGTCGCGTTAAAAGTGTTTATAGTATTTATAAAAAGTTATCAACAGGGCGTAAATGGAGTGATATTTATGATATTTTAGCTTTACGAGTTTTTGTTGAAAAAAATAGTGAATGTTATTTAGCAGTAGGGTTAATTCATGCTAAGTATCGTCCAATTCCTAAACGATTTAAAGATTATATCGCTATGCCTAAAGAAAATATGTATCAATCATTACATACATCGGTATTTGGTGTTGATGGTAAAATTTTTGAAATTCAAATACGAACTTATGAAATGGATGAAATAGCTGAAAAGGGTATAGCATCACATTGGTCTTATAAAGAAAAAGGTACGAAAAAAACGCAAAACTTGATGGAGCAAAAATTAGAGTTATTTCGGAATGTAATGGAATCGAGTTTAGATAGTGATTTAGCTAAAAATGTTAATGAGGAATTACTAACGGAAATGATTTATGTTTTTACCCCTAAAGGAGATGTCGTTGAATTACCAAAAGGTAGTACACCAGTTGATTTTGCCTATCGTATTCATTCGCAAGTTGGAGATAAAACTGTTGGAGCCTTAGTTAATGATAATATTGTAACATTAGATTATGAATTAAATAATAATGATATTGTCAGTATTAAAACTAAAAATGATGCAACTCCTAATCAAGATTGGTTAAAATTTGTTAAAACTACTCATGCCAAAAATAAAATAAAAGCTTATTTCAATAAACAAGATAAATTAATGTACATATCAAAGGGTAAAGAAATTTTAGAAAAAGAAATAAGAAAGAAAAAATTAAGTATTAATGAAGTTTTAAGTGAAGAAAATATCGCCAAAGTTTTAAAGAATTTAAATTTACAAGATTTAGATGAATTATATTTAAATATTGGGTCACTAAGATATACAGCTATTTATATTTTAAATATAATTTTAGAAGAAGAAAAAACAGCATTAGATGTTTTAATTAGTAAAATTAGTAATACAAAAATAACAAAAACTAATTACAAAAATGATGTTATTGTTAGTGGACTAGGAGATGTTGAAGTTAGTTTAGCTAAGTGTTGTAATCCAATTAAAGGTGATGAAATTGTTGGTTTTATTACTAAAGGAAGAGGTATTACTATTCATAAAAAAGATTGTTTAAATATTTTAAATAATCAAGAACGCTTAATTGATGTAGCTTGGAATTTAGATAGTACTAATAAATTTTTAGCTAAAATTAGTATTACAGTTTTATTAGGTAAAAATCATTTATCTGATATAGTAAGTAAAGCATCGACCAAAGATATTTATGTTGAAGCAATTAATACTAAAGAATCGGACAATGATATAACTTACTATTTAACTTTAAAAATAGTTGATATTAACTCTTTAAATAAATTTATTAATGATTTAAATATGTTACCATTTGTTAAAAATGTTCGTAAATATTAAGGGTTAAAATATCTTGATAAAAGTATGATTTCATGCTATGATGAATATGTGCAGGGAACTTGCATAAAATAAAAAAAGGAAGACTTAACTTTGCTGAGTTGAGCACTTGCCTATATAATGGTTAAGCACTCAATCTGTGCAGATTGAGTGCTATTTCTTTATACATAGAATCATTAAAGAGACTATTAATAAAATGATAATTAATATTAGAAATGAGATTAATAAATCTTTTTTCTTCATAAAAATCAAGCCTCCTTTCTTGAAGAAAGTTGGCAAGCACTCAACAATTAAGTTTCCCTATAAAAATTATATCAAACATTTGTTCTATAAACAATAAAAAATTTAAAATTTTTTTATTGTTTATCATTTAATTTATTTCTTAGTTATGAATAGTACTTAAATATTAAAGTATTATTTTTTTTATTATCTTTAATAATAAATAGACTTTTTTAAAATTTATGGTATAATTAAGGCATACTAAAGGAGTGTTGTCATTGAAAAAAGAGTTAAGTGATACTAAAAAAATACTTAGTAAAGAAGAATTAGAACAAATAGCCAACGAAAATGTGGAATTTGATGAAAATGAAGATGCTAACGATTTTTATGATGAAAATTATGAAAGTCAAGATGAAGATGCTAGTGATTTAGAAGAAAATGATGAATCAAATTCCGATGAAGAAAAAACTGCTGAAGAATCAGTAGAAGAAGAAAAAACTAAAAAAGAAAAAAAGAGTAAAAAATCGAAAAAAGATAAAGAAAATAAAACTAAAAAAGAAGGTAAAATCAAAAAATTAATTCAATCTTTTAAAGAAAAATGGCATGGTTGGACTAAAAAACAAAAAATTGCTTTTGTGGCAATAAATACAATAATTACATTCTTAATTGTATTAGGTTTGACTATTTTGATAATTAATATTGTTAAAAAAGACCCAGTCGAAGAAAAACCAGTAATTATTGAAAATGAAAATTATCGTTATGAAAATGGTAAACTTATATTCTTAGATAAAAAAGGTAAAGATATAGGTAGTTATGAATGTAAAAATAAAGACGAGAAAAAATGTTATGTCGCTATTTTAGATGGCGAAGATAATTTTGATATAGAAAAAGAAATATATGAAGATGATTCTCCAGTTTTATATCGTAGTTCTATTTATTTAAATAAATATGCTTTTGTTTATGATAATGAAAAAGAAAAAAATGGCGATATCAAGTTATATGATTTTAAAGAAAATAAAGAATTAGGTAGTTATAAATCTATTAAAGCTTATAAAAGTGCTGAAAATTATATAATTGGTAAAGACACTGAAGATAAAT
This sequence comes from uncultured Bacilli bacterium, assembly GCA_947629125.1. Lineage (GTDB taxonomy): Bacteria > Bacillota_I > Bacilli_A > RF39 > UBA660 > RGIG4822. The sequence continues at coordinate 9,240 of CANRCO010000003.1, forward strand.
ATGGAATGATTTTATTAACTACTAATGAAGTAAAAACTAATATTGATTTTACTTATGATTATTTAGGAATTGTTGATGAAGAAAAAGAAAGTAAAAATGTAGTTGTTAAAAGTCATGATAAATGGTATTTATTAAATTATAATAATCAATTAGTAAGTAAAGCTTTTGAATATGAAATTAAAAATTATAATGATAAATATGTAAGTTGTTTAAATGATAAAGAATATATTTTATATGATTATAATGGCGACCGTGTTTGGGAAAATAATTATGATTATATAAACTTTTATGAAGATTACATTATAACTATTAAAGATGATAATTTAAATGTTTATGATGAAAGTTTAAATAAAGTAAATGCTAAAGATATTGTTTTAGATAATAATGATTACAATATTAAAAATATTTATAGTGGTAATATTAATAAAAGAAAATTAGAAGATACTCTTTATGCATATAAAATTAAAATTGAACGTAATGTTTTAACTGTTGAATATCAAGTAGCAGGAGAAGATAAAATTTATAGTATTAATTTATTAGAAAGTAAATTAAATAATACTTTACAATATATAAATTATAGTGATGGTTCTCTTTATATTTATCAAGATTTACCTAAACAAGTTTTATTAGGAAGTTATAAATGTTCTAGTAAAAATGAAATAACTGCTGAAACATCTGCTTTAAGTAATTGTACAATCGCTACCGATAGTTATTTCTCTAATAATATTTATAATAATAATAGCAATCCAAGTGTAGGATATATTCCAATATTTAATAATCGATTTGTCTTCATTTATGATAACAATCACATTGTCTTATATGATTTACAAAATAATAAAAAATTAAGCGAATATAGTGAAGTTGATACTGGTACTTTAACAGGTAATACGAATGTTTCATTTAGTAGTGAAACTAATAAATTAGTTATTGCGAAAAACATGAAAGGTAACTATGGCGTTATCAAAATTAACAAAGATAGTGTTAAAGGTTTAATTAGTTTTAACTATACTAAAATTGAAAGATTTGACCAATTTTATAAAGGAGTTACTTCAACTAATCAACAAGTATTATTAAATAGTGAAGGCAATGAAGTAACGCAAGCTATTAGTAGTGAAATAATTAAGTTTCATGATGATTATCTAGTTGCCAAAGAAAATAGTTTATATTATGTTTATAATTTTGATGGTACAAAAACTAATAATAATGGATATAAATTTATTGAATTATATGATAGCTATTTTGCTGCAGTCGATAATGCTAATAAATTAAATGTTTATAATTATAATGATAGTAATAAAAAATTATTTGATAGAGATATTGATTTAATTGTTACTAGCTTTAATAATCAAAAAAATACTTCATTTAGTGTTGATTATTCAAACGGTGTATATTATGTAACTGTTAGAAATTCTGCTGGAGGAACTGCAGAAATTAGATCAAGTGCTACAAATACAGCTGAAGAGTAATTAAGCCACCTTAGGGTGGTTTTTTATTAAAAAATTTGCATTAAAAAAAATAGATGGTATAATAAAATACAAACTTATATTTTAGAGGTAACTTATGGATTTAAATATAGAAGAAATTAAAAAGTTAGATGTTGATAAAATATATAATTTAGTATTACCCACACTTAAGCCAATTTGGGAATCTTTTAATTATGTTAATTTAACTCAACAGAAATTTACTGATATAGTAAAAAATATTATAACTATATCTAAAGAAAAATATTTAAGTAATCAACCATATATTACCTATATTGAACAACAATTAAAACATTTTTTATCAATCATAGTTAAAAGTAAACTAAATGATCCTCAAACTACCTTTGAAATTTTAAATAATTTTATTAATCAAAAATTAAATGAACCCCAAGATTTTAAAGAAGCATTAATAAATTTTAAAAAATTAAATAAATTATTAAACACTTGCAGTTATATACCAAATTTAGATATATTAATAGACTTACTTGATAATAACAATATATTTAATAAAAGTATTACGTTAATATTTACTAAATTTCAAGATAAGATTACAACTATGCCACTAGAAAATATATTTAAAGATGACTTTCTTTTACTAAGTATAAAAATGTATTGTTTTATAAACAATATCCCAATTAAATCAGAAAATGAACCAGACCTTTTAGTTGATTCTGAAATTGATATTAAAGAAAACGAAAGAATTTATTTAAATGAAATTCGTAAAATACCATTATTAACTGCTGAAGAAGAATATAAATTATTTTCTCAACTAGCTCAAGGTAATAAAGAGGCACGAAAAAAAATTATTGAAAGTAATTTAAGATTAGTAGTTAGTCAAGCTAAAAAATATTTATATAATGGAATGGCATTATTAGATTTAATTCAAGAAGGTAATATTGGTTTAATGAAGGCTGTGGATAGATTTGATTATAAAATGGGCAACAAGTTTTCAACTTATGCAACAGTGTGGATTAGACAAGCTATCTCTCGTGCAATATATGATAAACAAAAATTGATTAGATTACCTGTCAATGTTCAGGAAGATATTTCAAGATATAATAAAATAAAAAATCAACTAACCCAAAAATTAGATAGACCTCCTACAATTCAAGAAATAGCTGATACTACAGGAATGTCTATAGAAAAAATAAATCAATTAAATGATTTTAGTAAAAAGAACAATATAGTTAATTTAAATAGTAAAGTTGGTGATGATAATGACACTGAATTAGGTGATTTAATTTCGTTAGATAAAACTTCTTTAGAAGATAGTGTTATTTTAAATGATTTACCAGAAAAAGTTCAAGAATTATTTAAAAAATGCAATTTGCAACCAAGAGAAATATTAGTAATAACTTTGAGATTTGGTCTGATTGATGATAACCCTTTGACTCTAAAAGAAATCGGCTTACAAATTAATGTGACTAGAGAAAGAATTAGGCAAATTGAATCAGAAGCTTTAAAAAAATTAAGAAATCCTAAGTATGTTAAAGATTTTGCAGTATATTTAGATAATCCTGAAAGTGGTTTACAAAATCTTATGAAAATAATTGAGTTGTATAGTCAAGATAAATATGGAAAAAAGGCTTTTAAAAATTATTTTACACCTAAAAAAGAGAAAAAAATAAGTAAAAAAAGAAAGACAATATATGAAAGAGTAGGTTATAATAAAGAGATTGTTGATGAAATTATTGAAGAATTACCATCAACTGATAAAGAATTAATAACCCAATATTTTGGTGAAGATTTAAATTTAGCGAAAGAATTTGGTCATACACCAGGAGAACAAATAGTATTGGTTAATAGTTTAATTATAAAAATAAAAAATCGAGTTAATAGAAAATTAATGAAAGATACATTTAATAATATAGAAAAAGAAACAAGAGTAAAGGAGAAAAAAATGCCAAAAAATCAAAATAAAACTATATATGAATATTTTCCTCAAAATTCTAAAGAGGAAGTAGATAAAGTTATAGCTACTTTATCAGAAGATGAACTTGCTATATTAAAATTAAAGTGTGGTTCAGATTTAGTAAGTCCTAAAAACAGTACATTAAATAAAGAAGAAATTGGTAAATTTCATAATATTATTGCAAAAATAAATAGAAGATTAAAACCTAATAAGAAAAAAAATAAAAATATATACGAACATTTCCCTCAAAATTCTAAAGAGGAAGTAGATAAAGTTATAGCTACTTTATCAGAAGATGAACTTGCTTTATTAAAATTAAAATGTGGTCCAGATTTAGTAAGTCCAACTTATATTAAATTAGATGAAAAACAAAGAACTCAAATTTATAATATTATAATACCAAAAATAAGAAGAAGACTATTAAAGAATGCTGAAACAAAATCTAAACAACCAATAACAAATGAAGTAGCTAATAAAAAAGAAATTGAAAACAAAAATGCTATAAAACAAGTTGAAGAACCTAAGCCAGAACAATTAAGAATTAATAATAATGTACTTACAAAAGAAGATTATCAAAAAATTTTAGACTTATTAAGAACTCCAACTTTTGCTCAAATGTTGAATGTTTTGTCCGTAAAAGAAGCAGTAATTATCTCTTTAAAATTAGGTTATATTGATGGTAAATATTTTTCAACTGCAGCAATTGCTCAATTTTTACAAATTGAAGAAATAGAAGTAACTCAAACAACTAAAAAAATATTATCATTATTTAAAGAAAATTTAAATAACTTCTTAGATACAGCAATATCATATATTGATGAACCTAATAAGAAAAAATACTGAATAAAAAATCAGTATTTTTCTATTTATTTAATAATTTTTTCTAAAAATGTTTTAATTTCTAAGTCTTGAGATTTATCTAAAATATTAATAAATGAATCTCTTTTAAAGACACGAATTAACATTTCTTTATCAATATCTTTTAAAATATCTATCATATTTCTAGTAGTAATGCTTTTAACATCTTTTAAAATTTGAGCATTTCTCTGTTCTGGTATAGCTCTTTGTTTTGGATAACCACCACCAAATTCGTCTTTAAATAATTTTTCAAAAATATATTCTAATTGTAATTCGCTGCCCCAACCAAAACTTTTAGCATAGGGAATACTTATAGCATTGCCACCATTGATTTGGCTAAATAAATAAGCATCTAAAGGATCTTCTATAAGACCACAAAAAACATTGGGAAAACTATTTAAAGCTAACATAGCACCACTACCAGTACCACAACCAGTGATTACAAAATCTGCCATTTTTGTATTTAATAAAACTGCAGCCATTAAACCATTTTCTACATAAGTTAATGGTAAATCATTATCATCAAACATACCAATATTAATTATATCTTGCTCATTAATAACCTTTTTTAAACTATCTATAATAATACTATTTTTACTTGCTTGACTGTTTTCATTAATTACAGCTATTTTCATATCTATTCCTTCTTTCTTATATAATTATAACTTAAATTTTTTAAATAAACATTAGTTAATTAGAAATTTATTGCATTTTAAGGAAAAAAAACTTATAATTAGATTATAATAAAGAGGGTAATAAGATGAATAACGAAAATAATAACGGAAATTTTAATAATGGTAATAATTTTTCTAATGAATTGAATTCAATTAATTTAAATGATAATCCTAATCAACCAATTGATAGTTTAGATAATAACGGAAATTTTAATAATAATAATTTTAATAATCCTAATTTAGATAACAACGACTATTTAACGAGTAGTGGCTCATTTAATTATAATAATCAAAACATGGATAATTTAAATAATTTTCCAAATAATAATCCATATTATTATCCTAATAATGCTTACTCTAATGGCTTTGATTCAAATAATATGCCAATGGATCCTTTTATGAATAATGGCTTTAATAATTTTGATAATAACAACAACAATAATAATGAAGATAATAAAAAGAAAAAGAAGAAAAAAAGTCCAGTCTTTATTATAATTATAATTCTTGTTATTTTAGCAATTGGAGCAGGATTATTCTTTTATTTAAGGATTTCTAGTAATCAAGCTAGTAAAAGTTCCGTAACTATTACAACTAAAGACGTTACTTTTGAACTTGGCCAAGTATTATCTAAAGATGTAAATAAATATGCAACAATTACTCAAACTGATAGTAAAAACTGTTCAGTTGATTTATCAAAAGTAGATACTAATAAAGCTGGAACTTATGAATATACAGTTAAATGTGGTACTCAAGAAAGTAAAGGAAAATTAAAATTACAAGATACAACCGTTCCTAAAGTTACTTTAAAAGATGTAAATACTTACATAAATGGTAGTTTTACTGCTGATGATTTTATTGATGTATGTGATGATTTCTCAACATGTACAGCTGAGTTTGTTAAAGAAAATGTAAAATCATATGCTAGTAAAGAAGGTAGCTATGAAATAGGATTAAAAGTTACAGATGAAAGTGGTAATGAAACTACAGTAATTGGTACATTAAATGTTAAGGGTAGTGCCCCTGTTGCTTATTATACTTGTAGTAAAAAAGATGAAGAAAGCAAAGATTATGTAATAACGCAAGCTGATAAATTAGGTTTAACTGCACAAAATGTTTTTTCACAAATCGCTGTACGAACTTATTTAATCAAATTTAATAAAGATACTGATTATTTAAAAATAAAAAATAATTATGAAAATGATAAATCATATCAATATAATGATTATGAAGGAAAACCAGTTTTTGATGATAAGCAATTAACCTTATATTATGAAAATTCTTTAGGTATAGAAACATTAAATAAAGAATCTGGTAGTACTTTCCCAACTAATGTTACAGCTATTAGAACATATTATTTAAATAAAGGTTATACTTGTCAGATTGAAAGAATAAATCAATAATTACTCTCATTTATTTTGAGAGTTTTTTATTTGACAAAACATTAAAATATATCTATAATAAAAAAAGATAGAGAGGTAAAGAACTATGAATTATGATGTAAATCGGGGGGGGGTATTTTAATAAACAAAAGTACCCGAAGAGAAAATATGTAATTGGAGCAAGTATATGCTTAGTATTGTTAATTGTAGTAGGGGTAACATATGCCTTATGGACAACAACTAAAAAACAAAGTGATGTAAATAGAATAACAAATACCTGTTTAAAAATGGTATATGAAAGTAAAAATTTAGAAGGACAAGAAACAAAAGGAATAACCTTAGAAAAAGCTTTCCCAATAATCGATGAAGATGGAAAGAAGTTAGAAGGATATACCTTTACTATAAAAAATGAGTGTAATAGTTATGTAGATTATAGTATAAACTTAGAAAGTTTAAATACAATACAAGAATCACAAAGAATAGGTATAAATAGTTTAAAAATATTTATCAATGATGAACCAATAAAGACATTAAATAATTATGAAACAACAGATAAGATATTAGATAATAGTTATGATGCAAGGAAGTTAACAACAGGTACATTAGAGCCAGTTGGAACTTCTGGAGCAAAAAGAGAATACACTTTAAGAATGTGGTTAGATGATGCAACACCAGAAAGTGAAATGAATAAAAGTTATGAAAGTAAGATAACAGTATATGGAGAAGTAAGCGATAGTATAAGTGCAGTAAATAAAATAAGAAATATAGCAGCAGAAAAAACAACATCTGAACTAAGAAATGATGAAACAGTAGATCGAAATATTAGATATATTGGGAAAGATCCTCATAACTATGTTAGATTTAATGATGAATTATGGCGAATAATTGGAGTTATGAATAATGTTGAAGATGGTAGTGGTAATAAAGATACAAGAGTAAAACTAATAAAAGCAGAAGGAATAGGTCAAATATCATGGGATAACCGTTGTGATAATGTAAAAAGCGAAACTGAAATTGATCATTGTATATCATCGCCAAATTATAAAAACAAATGGGATGAAGCAAAATTACAAAAATTATTGAATGGTCCATATTTAAATAGTGTAGTATCAACAGAATACAATCGTTGGACAAAAGAATTAAAAGGTTTTGGTTTTGGTTCTGATGAAGAAAGTATCAGACACTATGAAAAAATAGATTTTACAAATACCGGAATCAAAGAAAAATATCGTGATATGATAGATATTGTAAAATATAATTTAGGTGGACCAGTATGGGATGATGGAAAAGAAAATTCAATAAGTAATTTAAATTCGAATTTATTTTATAATATTGAACGAAGTAATTATGTATATTCAGGAAATAAAACAGAATGGATTGGGCAAATCGGTTTGATATATCCAAGTGATTATGGCTTTGCAACTAGTGGTGGAGTTGGACTAGAAACATGGAGTGACAAAGAATATACAACAACTTTAGAAACATGTATGACAGAACCAATAAAAGAATGGTATAGTGATGAAAATTTAGGATGCCGAGATAATAATTGGTTATATCAAGGAGAAAAAGTTTTTCAATGGACTATTTCACCATATGCTGATAATGATTATCGTGTAACGCTTGTAGATGATGATGGATATGTATATGATGATGGATATTATGATCCATGCGATGCGTTTCTTGTTCGTCCAGTCCTATATCTGAAATCTGAAGTAAAAATAGTGAGTGGTAGAGGAACTAAAGATGATCCGTTTACATTGGCAATTTAAAAAAGTAAAGATATGATTTTCTTTACTTTTTTTGTTGCAAATGATTAATATTTTTACTATAATTATAAAAGATAGAGAGGTAAGGAAGTATGAATTATAATATAAATCGGGGGGGGGTATTTTAATAAACAAAAGTACCCAAAGAAAAAATATATAATCGGAGCAAGTATATGTTTAGTATTACTAATAGTAGTAGGTGTAACATATGCCTTATGGACAACAACGCAAAAACAAAGTGATGTAAATAAAATAACAAATACCTGTTTAAAAATGATATATGAAAGTAAAAATTTAGAAGGACAAGAAACAAAAGGAATAACCTTAGAAAAAGCTTTTCCAATAATAGATGAAGATGGAAAGAAGTTAGAAGGATATACCTTTACTATAAAAAATGAGTGTAATAGTTATGTAGATTATAGTATAAACTTAGAAAGTTTAAATACAATACAAGATTCACAAAGAATAGGTATAAATAATTTAAAAATATTTATCAATGATGAACCAATAAAGACATTAAATAATTATGAAGAAACAGATAAGATATTACCAAGTGGAGATAGTTATGATGCAAGGAAGTTAACAACAGGAACATTAGAACCAGTTGGAACACAAGGAGCAAACAGAGAATACACCTTAAGAATGTGGTTAGATGAAGATACACCAGAAAGTGAAATGGAAAAAAGTTATGAAAGTAAGATAACAGTATATGGAGAAGTAAGCGATGGCATAAGTGCGGTAAACAAAATAAGAAATATAGCATCAGTTAAAACAACATCAGAATTAAGAAATGATGAAACAGTAGATCGAAATATCAGATATATAGGAAAAGATCCTCATAACTATGTTAGATTTAATGATGAAGAATGGCGAATCATTGGGGTCATGAATAATATTGAAGATGGTAGTGGTAATAAAAATACAAGAGTTAAACTAATTAAAGCAGAAGCATTAGGACAAATAGCCTGGGATTCACCTTGCAATGCTCCAAAAAGTGAAACTGAAACAGATCATTGTATATCATATCCAGATTATAAAAACAAATGGGAAAAAGCAACATTACAAAAATTATTAAATGGACCATATTTAAACAGTATAAAATCAGAAGAATATAATCATTGGACAAAAAAATCGAGTGGATTTAATGATACAAGTATAAGACACTACGAAAAAATAAATTTTACTGAATCAGGAATAAAAGAAAAGTATCGTGATATGATTGATATCATAAAATATAAATTAGGCGGACCAGATTGGAATAGTAGTAAAGAAAATTATATAAGAAAATTAACACCCAATTTATTCTATAATATTGAGCGAAGTAATTATGTATATCAAGGAAATCAAACAGAATGGACAGGACAAATCGGTTTAATGTATCCAAGTGATTATGGATTCGCTACAAGTGGAGGACTAGGAATTGATACTTTTACTGAAAAAACATATAATAATGATTTGGAAACATGTTTATCAACACCTATGTATAATTGGGGAGGTTATGGTATGCAAGAATATGTAGGATGTCGAGATAATGATTGGCTATATCAAGGAGAAGGAGCACATCAATGGACCGTTTCTCCAGATGCTGGCTATAACGACTACGTGGTGCTTGTGCATGATGATGGCCGCGTGGACGACGACTACGGCCGCACGGTCTATGCATATCTTGTTCGTCCTGTAGTGTATTTAAAGCATGATATTAAAATTACAGACGGTGATGGAACAAAGAAAAATCCGTTTCAAATAAGCATCTAAAAAAGAATAAAGTTGTTAAACTTTATCCTAAATATTCAATTAACATTGTTAAAACAGAAGTGACAAAATAAGATTGGCTACTAGTGCTATCGATAGAAGGGGATTTTAAAGTTATTGTATTTTTAGACATATTAACTAGTTCCATATAATCTTTTTCTTTATCTGAAATAACTATCATTCCTTGACCGATTATTTTAGTATTAGGTTCATTACCTATAAAAGAACTTCCTCCAACATAAACTGTTTTTTCAGCTACTTTTTTAAAACCTATAGCTACTACATCATTAGTAGGATCAAAATTACTGTCAGGTTCATTATAAACAGTTGCTACAAAATCAACTCGATAAACACCTTCTTTATTGAATTTGACTGAATAATCAGGGTACAAAGTTAAAAGATTTGTGTTATCTAAGGCTTTTCTTGTTATAGGTATTCGATGACTTTTAGCAACTTCAAAACCATCAAAAGGGGGAGTGTCATTTAAGGTAGCTAGATAAACTACGCCAATTTCTTCTGGACCAGGTGCTCCTTGAGGTCCGACTGGTCCTGGTGGACCTTGAGGTCCGGCTTCTCCAGGTTGTCCTGGATCACCTTGAATCCCTTGTAAACCTTGCGGACCTCTTGGACCCATTTGTCCTGGTTCGCCAGGGTCACCTTTTAAACCTTGTGGACCTCGAATTTGTCCAACATCCTTCCAGGTATTTTCATTTTCTGACCAAACATATAAATTTCCATCTATTAAATAACCATCACCAGGATTACCTTCTTGGTGATCTTTTTGTAAATCTTCTAAGGAATTATATGAACCTAAAATATTAATACTAGTTCCCGCTGGTCCAGTTGGACCTTGTGGTCCTTGTTCACCCGTTGCTCCACGTGGTATAACAAAATTTAAAATATGTTCAGTACCACTACCTGTGTCAGTAATACTTGCTTCAGCCATATCATCAGTCATTACTACATTTCCAATTTCTAAATTTATGGAATTACCAGGATTACCTTGAAGGCCTTGAGGTCCAGGAATACCTTGTGGCCCAGTTGGCCCAGTTGGACCGGTTTGTCCTGGTGGACCTTCTAAACCATCACTACCAATTGGTCCGGTCGGTCCAGTTGGCCCATAGCATATATAATTTTGATATATTCTATTTTTATTATAACAAGCTATTTTTGATGCAGCTTTTTGAATATTATTCAAGTAGTGCCTCCTTTCTGAAAAAGACTATTGATAATTTTCAATAGCCTTTTACTTATGCAGCAGCAGTTGTTTCATCTAATTGTTTAACTATTAAATTAGCTGAATTAACATTACCAGTTATAGCAGTTGTACCACTAAATTGTAAAGTTAAATTATCTCCGGTAGTTAGTGTAGTTATAATTGAGTTACTAAATAAAGTATCTTGACTTGCTTGAGTTCCAATAGTTATTGCTGAACCTTGAATAGCATTTTGACCATTATAAACAGATAGAGTTAAATCGTCAGTTCCATTTGCTTCAGCAATAACATGATAACTAATTTCATAAGTACCAGGATTTTGAATAGTTATGGTATTTGGAGTATTAGTTGTTAAATTTTCAGTTCCAGTCATTTGAGTAGCTAATGTAACAGTTTGGTTAGTTCCATTATTAACAGTTAAACCATTGCTAGATGTGTCATAAAGACCACCAAAAGCATTTAAACCATTAGCTGGTCCGGTTGGACCTTGTGGGATAGTAAATGTTAATTGATAATCACCATTACCTCCAGCGATTTCTACATCAGCTTCAGTACCAGGATTTCCTGTATTAGTAGCTGCAACTGTTAATTCTACAGCTGGACCAGTTTCTCCTTGTTCACCTTGAGGACCAGTTTCGCCAGTTGGTCCGGTTGGGCCAGTAGGTCCTTGAATTCCTTGAGGTCCAGTTGGTCCTTGAGGAATAACGAAATCTAATAAAACATTAGTAGATGTTCCAGAATTAGTAACTGAAGCAGCAGTTCCTGCACCTCCAGTAGTAGTTGAATTTACAGTAATTGTAGCTGTAGCAGGTCCAGTTGGTCCGGTTGGCCCAGTGGGACCATAACAGCAACAACAACTTGTTGAATTAAAATTTTTTTGACTGCATGCCACATATTGACGTGCCTTTTCTAAATTATTCAATTTTTAGCTCCTTTCAATATAACATATGAGGTAAAGCAAAAAAGACAAAGTTAAAATATCTATTTTTTTAGCATAAAATATAAAGGGTGATTACTTTTGAAAATAAATGTATATGCTATTTGTAAAAATGAAAGTAAATTTGTTGATCGTTGGGTCGATTCTATGCAAGAAGCTGATGGAATATATGTTTTAGATACTGGTTCAACAGATGATACAGTTAATAAATTACAAAAAAGAAAGGTTAATGTTACTATAAAAGAAATTAATCCTTGGCGTTTTGATGTAGCTCGTAATGAATCTTTAAAATTATTGCCTAAAGATACAGATATTTGTGTATGTACAGATTTAGATGAAGTTTTTGAAAAAGGATGGAGAGAAAAATTAGAGTCTGCATGGCAAAAAGATACGACTCGTGCCTCATATTTATATAATTGGAGTTTTGATAAATACAATCAACCTGCTACAACTTTTTATTTAAATCAAATTCATACTTTAAAAGATTATACTTGGACTCATCCAGTTCATGAAGTCTTAACTACAACTAAAGAAGAAAAACAAATTGTTGTTCCTGGAATGGTTTTAAATCATTATCCCGATTTAACTAAATCGCGAGGTAGTTATCTACCTTTATTAGAATTAAGTGTTAAAGAAGATCCACTTGATGATCGCAATATGCATTATTTAGGTCGAGAATATATGTATTATCAACGTTGGAATGATTGCATTGATACTTTAATAAAACATCTAGATTTAAAAACAGCTACTTGGAAAGATGAAAGAGCAGCTTCAATGCGCTTTATTGCTCGTAGCTATCTAAATTTAAAAAGAATTAATGAAGCAATAATGTGGTATGAAATGGCTATTAATGAAGCTCCTTATTTAAGAGAAGCTTATGTTGAACTTGCTCAAACTTATTATAATTTGGCAAACTATGATAAAGCTTACTTTTATGTTAGTGCCGCTTTAGAAATTAAAGAAAAAAGCGATTCATATATTAATGAAGAATTTTGTTGGAATGCAAGTATTTATGATTTAAAAGCATTAAGTAGTTATAATTTAGGAAAAATTCCTGAAGCAATTTATTATGAAAAATTAGCTTTAGAATTAGATCCTGATAACGAACGTTTAAAAAACAATTTAGAAATAATGCAAAATGTCAAATAATTGTCATTAATTACTAATAAAATTTTATATTTAAATGCTTTTATGTTATCCTTTATTAAGGATGTGGTATTTATGAAGAAATTTATTTCATTAAGTTTTATTTTAATTAGCTTTTGTATATTAATGCCAGTTGTAAGTGCAAGTAATGATAATGATATTAAACAATTTATTAAACAATTTACGGAAAATATTAATTCTGGTAGTTTAGATGCTTTAAACCAAATAGAAAGTACTAATATTAAATTAACAAATAACATGACCACTTACATGGATTCAATGAAAATTGAACAAGATGTGACAAAAATAAAAGAAAAAAATGGTAAATATGAAGTAACAACCAAAGCAACAATTGATTATAGTGGTAGTAAAAATAAAACTAAATTAAAATATGAAATAACTGAAAATGAATATGCTGGTTTAACAATTGCTACAACTAATTTATTTGATAAAATTGGCCATGGGAGTTTAATTAGTAATGTTAAATTTATCGTTATATTTATTGTTATAGCTATTATTGTTGGAGCAATATTAATTTATTTAAAACGTAAAAATGATTTAAAACAATTAAATCATATGCGTAAACATGAAAAAAGTACTGGTTTAGGCGGAATGATGGACCATCATTAATTAATATCGATAATTTGTTGAAAATTTAACTTAAAAGAATCATTTAGAATGATTTCTTTTTTTATAGCATTAATTTTTTTGACAAAATAATCATTTTGGTAAATAACTCCATTATAAAAATATTTAATTTTTATTTTTTCTTGAGTATAGTAAGCATTAATAATTTTCTTTTCTATATAAAATTTTTGTTCTTCACTTAATATGGGAAGATGCACTTTCTTTTTTTGTTCGTTAAGTTCTTGTAAAATATAATTTGTAGAAATAACACTGTTAAAAGGTAACCATTTAATCATACCTCGATCATTCATGCATTATGACCTCCAATCTTTTTGTTGCGATCTTTAATTGTGGAATCTTTTAATAAACTTGTGGCCTTTAATACGCTATTTTTACCAAATTTATCTTTAATTTGGTCAATAGTTTGATTAATGTTATTATTTTTAGTTTGTTGTTGATAATTTTCAAATAAATTTAGTTGCCAGCCATGATGATTTATAATTCTACCACAAGTGATACTAACTTTACGAATAGGATAATCTTTGGCAAAACGGTCAAGTAGTAATAAGCAAATTTTATATAAATAATTAGCATCATCAGTAGGTATATCTAATTTGATAGTATGATAAAAACCACCACCAATAGTTTTAGAATAACTAATACCTAAACCAACTAGCAAACATTGTTTATGATTATTGCGCAAGCGAGCAGTTAAAATTTCTAACATTTCTTTAATAATTAATCTAATATTATTTAAATTGTAGTCTTCAAATAGAACTTGACTATGGGAATAAGATTTATCTTTAGCAATATTTTTAAAATCAGCTATTTTACTTAAATCAATCCCATGAGCATGATTCCATAATTCTATGCCAATTACACCAAATTTATCTTTTAAAATATTTTTATTAAAGTTAGCTAAATCTCCAATTGTAAAAATACCTAAATTATTTAAGTTATGTTCCATATTAGCTCCAATACCCCAAAATTTTGTAAGAGGCGTTATTTTATATAATTTAGTAGGAACATCTGCATAAGTCCATTTGGCAATATTATTAACATTATATTTAGCTTCAATATCCATAGCAACTTTAGCTAATAAAAGGTTAGGACCAATACCACAAGTAGCAGTTAATTTAGTTTTTTTCTTTATCGTTTCTAAAATTTCTAAAGCTAGTTCTTCGTCAGTTTTTTTATACAAATGTAAATAATTAGTTACATCTAAAAAACA
>CANRCO010000004.1 GCA_947629125.1 uncultured Bacilli bacterium
ATCTTTTTGTTTAATCTCTGTTACTCAAAGTTTTGACCTTTTTACTTAGTTTTCAAAGAACTTTCTCGCGTCTTTTTCCCACGCGCATTAGTAATATATCAAATACTTTTTCCTTTGTCAACCTCTTTTTTCCTTTTTTTTACTTTTATTTACATTTCCTTTTCTTTTTCCCTTCCCCTCACCCCTATTTTATTCTCCGTCCCCCTTTTTTAGTACTATTTTAATTTTAAAAAAACAGGCTTTTTTATTCCTGTTTACCAATTGCTTCAAATTTTTTTAAATATTTTTTAACAACGTCTTCATTAAAAATATCCTCTTTAAGCTCTTTTTTATGAATTAATTTTTTTAATTCTCTTTCAACAATATCACAAATAGGTTTAGGATATTTCATTATCTTCTTATGAAAGTTGTACTCATTACGATCTAAAACTTTATAAGTACCGTTAGGAAAAACTCGTAAATCTAAATCATAATCAATATATTTGATAGTATCTTTTTCTATAACAAAGGGAGAAGCTATATTACAATAATAAAATAAGCCATAAGATTTTAACTGAGCAATTATATTAAACCAATTATGTTTATAAAACACTAAAATGGCTGGCTCCTTAGTATAATAACTATTACCACCTCGTTCTGTAATTTTGGTTTTATAATTAGCACACACTAGAAAATCTTTAGTTTCATCTAAAAGAATTGCTTGATCACAACTTCTTTGAAAAGAACCATTATGTTTATAACATATAACTTTTAAATTTATAGGTTGATTATTATCTTGCATAATACTCACCTACTAGCTTAAAATGTCTAAAGCTTTTTTAAGTTGATTATCAACATATACTTTAGTTTCCTCGGTATAATTATTTTTAATTAAATAATCAGGGGTTATCCCTTCACCATCAATACATTTATTTTTTGGTGTATACCATTTAGCAGATGTATATTTAACTGCACTACCATTTGTTAAATTCATTATTTGTTGAACTTTACCTTTTCCATAGCTTTTTTCACCAATAATCGTCGCATTATAACTATCTTTTAAAGCCGCTGTTAATATCTCCGCCGCCGATGCTGTATTACCATTAATTAAAACGCTAATTGGATAACTGCGATATTCTTCGGTATCATCTTTATATTTAATTATATTAACTTTATTTTCTAAAGAAAATATTAACTTTCCCTTTTTCAAAAATAGGTTAGCTATAGGTTTAACGGCATTCAAAACGCCCCCATTATTATTTCGTAAATCTATAATTAAGCCACTTATCTTTTCTTTTTCTAATTTTTTTAAGCTTTCTTCTACTTGTTCAGGTAAATTATTTGAAAATGTTGAAAATGTTATATAACCAATTTTTTTATCATTATTTTCTAAAACGGCACTACTAACAATATTTTTTTTAATATTACTTGGCACTATATCAAAAGATAATTGTTGCGTTCCCCGTAAAACAGTCAACTTAATTTTTTCATTAATTTTATTTTTGATATAATTTAAAGCTTCAGCATTATCGCCATCAACAAAAGTTATATTATCTACCTTAATTAATTTATCATTAATTTGTAAACCAACCTCTTTAGCAGGCGAATCATCATAAACTTTTCTTACTAGATTATCATTAGATACCTCAATACCAATACCAACATATTCACCAGTAATAATTTCATTAATTAATTCATTTTCATCTTTATCAACATAACCAGTATAAGTATCTCCTAGATATTCCATCATACTATTAATAGCTACATCCAAAATTTTTTGTTTATCCACATCTTCATAATAATCATTGGTAACTGAATCGTATACCTCTAAAAATTCTTTTAAAGCACTATCTTCTGCTAGATTATTATAAGATATACCAGAATTTTTTTCATAATTATTGTATAAAATTATTCCTAACGTAACAAAAATTAATAAGTTAGATATTAACGTTAATACAATAGTTTCTTTTAATGTGAATACTTTATTTTTTTCATTATCTTTTTTCATAATTCTGCCTCTATAATGATAATAACACAATAATTAATTTAATTGTAAAAAAACAACCATCGAAGTGTCAAATGGTTGTTTTTATATTGCTAATTGCATTTTTATTTCATCTAAAGTTGTTACATATTTAGTAATTTGGCCTTTAACTATTTTTAATAAGGTTAAGTCTCCAACTTTTAATTTACTAAAATCGGTAGTTATATTGCTATTATCTTTATCATAATAAGTTTTATTTAATGGATTGTTTAAATCAACTTGATAAAATTTTAAGCTATCTTCTTTTTGCGTGTATTTACTAGTAAGAGCACTAATCATTGTAGCGTCTTTACTAGTCGTATCATAAATTACTACATAATACTCCTCATATGGTCGATTAAACATATTACCGATAATAGCTTTATCATAGTTTACAGTAATTTGTGTTTGTTCAGTTGTTTCTTCAGCCTTTTTATCTTTAGTAAAAAATTTAGCAATTAAATAAAAAGCTCCAATAAAAATAGCAATTATAATGATTATTTTGACAAAGCGCATTATTTCAACTTGGTCATCAGAATAAAATTTTTCTTTTTTAATTTTCTTTTTGTTCATTTAATATCACCGTTTTTTATTATAACAACAAAAAAATCTGAAAGCAACTACTTACTTTCAGAAACTGATACACTATTACCTAAGGAATTGGCAATTGTTAATAACTCACCACTACTTAAATCTTTACTAGTTAAATAATAATCAACATTATTGCTAGTCCAATAAATGGAATTGTCACTTAATGCAGCCACTGTATCTGCTAACATTAAAGGGTCGCCATAAACCGGAATAATTTCATGTTCATCGTAAAATACTGATTGTTCTTCGACTAAAACAAAGTTTTTATCGCCACTAAATGTTAAGATAACTCTTTGACCATTATCGGTTTCAACCGTTTCGGTATTCGATAATTTGGTTTCAGCTGGTAAATATAGTGGATAAATAGCACTTTCTAAACTACTAGTTTTTTCACAGCTGGTTTCAGTGCAATTTTCTTCGTCAGTTTTTTCTTCTTTGTTAGTTGGTTGTTGATTAATTAATTTATTTAGTTCAAAATCCTTGGTATCAGCATTATATTTCATATCAATTTTATTAACTGCTAATTTAATTTTAACATTACCTGCAGAATCGCTAACTTCTACTCCTTCTAATATAGCTTTTTTGTTAACAATAATTTTTTGGCTAGTTAATTCATTATTATTTGGATAGTTAACTTTAGTTTTAATAATGTATTTACCATCTTCTTCGGTAACGGTTGTTTCTTTATCGTTTTTGATATCTTTAGATAAGGCTTCTAAGATATAGGTTTGGCTACTGTTATTAGGCCATTCGCTTTGGAATTTAAAACTTTTATTTAGTGATGGTGTAATAACAAATATTCCTTCATTATTTCTTAAGATAATTTGTTCATGATTATTAACTTGGTTAACAAGTGTTACTTTATAGTTATTATCTTTTAGATAAACAGTTTCAATATCATAGTTAAAAGTATCTTCATCGCCGATTATTTGCATAGTTCCTTTTAAATAATATGATTTGGAATCTGCTACCTTATTTTGGAATTTTTCAATAACATTTGTAGGTTTAGTTGATTTACAGCCGCAGATTGTTAACAAAATTAAACCAATTAGTAATATTTTTTTCATATATAACCCCATTTCCTTTTCTAGTTAATTATATTTGAAAGTTTTTTTAATATTACTACATAATTTATTTAATTTTGGGTATCATAAGGTTAAAAGGAAGAGTGATTTAATGGAATTATTTCAAAAAATTGCATTAATTTTTACAATAGTTGGTGCATTAAATTGGGGCTTTATTGGATTTTTTGATTTCAATTTAGTTACTGCATTATTTGGTGAAGCCAGTTCTATTGTCCGCATTATTTATGCAATAGTTGGAATTTGTGGTGTTGTCAATTTGATTATTCTATTTAGTCATATTGATTGGGACATGGATTCTAACCGTAAATAAAAAGATAGTCATTAAAACTATCGTTTTTATTTGTTATCAATTATGATGCTAACCTTACTTGTTACTAAGTAAGTTATTCGTGGGTCGTTACTATCTATTTTAACCTCAACTTGGTATTCCCCAACTGTTAAACCAGATAAGTCAATATAAGCATTGATATTTTCCGCTGTTATCGCATCAATTACTTCTTGAACACCTTTAACTTGGACAGTTACTAAGGCATCCGCACTAGATTTAGCCATTGCACTTAAACCATCGCCAAGGTTTTTGGTGTTACTAATTGGTACGTTAGCAATTGTTTTTTGTTTTTCGTCGCCAAATTCAACTGTAATTTTAGCTTTAGTTTGACTTAAATATCTTACACCTGCTGGTTTAGTTATAGTAACATCATAAACTTTATTAGCAGTATTTCCTTGATTATTTATATCGATTGATACAGGAACTGATGTTATTGAATCAATAGTTTCTTTGTCCCCAAAAATTTCAATATTATCAATTGGATTACCGTCATAATCTTCAATTGTTACTTTACTTATGGCTTTACCCGAGGTTAATTCCCCAGTAGTAGTTATCGAAATCGGTACTTTAGTTGAATAACTATCCAAAGTTATTTTAGCAGTTATTTTATTTGGTACTAATTCAACATTAGTTAATACATTACCTTTTTTATCGTAAGCAACAAGTGGAACATCATCAATTGTATAAGTTACAGCATCTTTAAAGCTTTTATTACTTAAATCAATTAAAGCTTTAACAGAGGCAACTTCATCAACTTTTTCTTGACTACCTTTAACAACAATTTCGGATTTATCTAATTCAATATTTTTAACGCTTAACTTAGGACTTAATTTATCTTGATTCATTAAATCATAATTTAAACTCTTAATAGCACTAATTTTATTTTTAATGGTAACAGTTACATATGATGGGTCAATTTTATAATCGATATTATCAATTGATGTATTCATTGATAAATATACTTTATATGGTGTTTCACTAGAATCATAATCACTTAAATCTAAAATAACTTCATAGTCTCCTAATTGTTTAGCTAAGTAAATATCACTTTTACGACCATTAAAGATAACATCCGCCGTATCAGGTAAACCTTCAACTACATATGCTTCTTCATTATATTTAACATTTATAGGAATGTTAGTTAAAATTTCTGCATCGCTTTCTACTAAAGATATAACTTTATTATCTACTAGTAAAAAGACTATTACAGCCAAACCTAAAGATAAATAGATTAATACATTAGGTTTATTAAGAATTTTTTCAATTTTGAAATTACCTTTACTTATACCAAAGATATGATATATTAAATGACTAATTGGAGTAATAATTAATTTATCAAAAATACTATATATCTTTTTAAAGAACGCTACTAAAAAATTAGTTTTTTTCGTTTTTTTACTCATCGATTTCATCCTCACTTTCTCTTGAATCAGCTTCATAGAAAACTTCAGTTTTTGGATTTAATTCCTCAGTTAACATTAAACGAAATGCTTCTAAAGTTAAATTATAGTGGATTTTACCAGCACTAGCGATACTGATATGACCATTTTCTTCAGAAACTATTAAAGCTAGAGCATCACTTTCTTCAACAATACCTAAAGCGGCGCGATGTCTTGTACCTAATTTTTTACTAATTTCATTATTCATACTAGTTTTAAATACAGCACCGGCACAAGTTATACGGTTACCTTGAATAATTACTCCACCATCATGAAGTGGACTATTTTTGAAAAATATTGTACCTAATAATTCAGCTGTGATATCAGCATAAACTTTAGTTGCAGGTTCAACATATTCATATAATGATACTTCTCTTTCGATAACAATTAAAGCACCAATACGATTTTTCTTTAAATATTCAATACCACGCATTATTTCACAAATCATTTTTTCGCGTTCATCACTAGTTAAAACACTATGTTTACCAAGTAATTGAGTTCGACCAATTGATTCTAATACAGCGCGAATTTCTGGTTGGAAAATAACAATAATCGCTAAAGGTCCCCACTGAATAGCATACTCTAGTAGTACTCCAACTGTATATAAATTTAAAACACTACTTAAGAATTTAATAATTAAAATTAAAATTATACCCTTTAAAATCAAAACCATTTTGACATTATTTCGGACATTTTTTAATACAAAATAAAATGCTAACCACACTACAGAGATGTCTAAAATCTTAGTTGCAATGCTCCATACATAACTTAAAGTCATCTTTTCACTTCCCTTTTACTATATAAGTATAACAAAATATTAAAGTTATTTCCATATATTTTATTTTACTTATGATTTTTTAGCAGTTGGTTGACAAAAAAATATTGTAAAACGCTTGATAATTTTACAATATTTAATATTGAGTGTCAATTATAAGGAAATATGAAAGGGATTTTCTTTGGTGCCTTTGCCAGAAGTTATTAAAACAGTGGATTTGAGGTATAGAACAGGTTTAATATTATATGCAGTATAATTATGAGTTTGACCAACTAAGCCATAATTAAGAATTCTACTATTATGTTCATGAGATAGACTATCTGGATTAATTGCCCATTGAATATTATTTATATCTAATAACCAATTGTTTTTTTGACAATTATTAATATTATAATAAGCATCATTCTTATTATTTGAAGTTTCATTATATAATTTTTTATTTAAACAATCTTTTTGAGTTATATTATCTCCACCACTTGTGGCATAACCATAGTCACTGGCATACATTAAACCTATATACCCTGTCCAACTTGTAGGATTTTTAGTATATACACTATTTCCTCTTTCTAAATTATAGTACGATTTACTATTAGAATTATAATAATCATCTATTTTTGTAAAACTGCCTAAATAATATTTAGTTTTATCTATCAAATTTTTGCTTTCAGTAGTCAAGCCTTTTGTACTAAAATCAACTATTTTTTCTGTAAAACTATTTGTTGTAGCTTGAGCTGGTTCATAGCCTTGTTTTCTATCAAAATAACTTCCAACTCCTCTATAAATTTTTTGATTATTACTATCTAATACATAATCTTCATTATCAATTGTATAATTTTTGTCAGTTGCTTTCCATCCAGCTTCTACTATTTCAACTGGATTTAGCATCATCATTAGTTGAGAGTCACTCCAATCGTTACTTCCATGTTCACCTCTTGATGAACCGATTCCAGTTTGTTTGTAATCCCAACTAAATTTTCCTAATGATTCATCTCTTATCAATTTAATTCTTGATTCTTTTTTACCTGTTCCATTATCTATGTTGTTCATTACCCCAATGATTCGCCATTTCTCTCCATTGAAATCAACATAGTTATTAGGTGTTGCTCCAATATATCTTAAGTTGTTATCGCTTGTTTCGTCATAAGCTAGTTGGTTGTTTTCTTCACTTATGATTCTTACATAATCACTGGCTAGTATATTCTCTCTTTTGATACTATCTATCTCTATTTTACTTTCAAAGGTATTATTTTCTTCTAAATCGTTAAAACTGGTGTTTTCATCTAACCAAATTTTTAAATTTAATTGTTTACTTTTATTGGCATCTATTTTTACTGTTGTTAAATGTTTACCTGTATTATAATCTTTATTTGTTGTTTCTCTATCTAATAGGTTATTTAGATTATTGGGTTCGATTATTTTTTGATTATTATATAGTAATGTTGCTCTGATATTCTTTGCATCTAATGTATTATTATTTTTGATATCTAAATTTACTTCAACATATTCTTCATGGTTACAATTATTGTTTATGGTGAATGTATAACCATTTTGCTTTAATCCTTCACTATCTGGTGTTTGATAAGCATTTGTTATATCAATATTTGTTCCTTCTTGAACACTTAATTTTAAACAGCCACTACTTATTTTATTTATACTTGTTTGTTCTTTTGTTGTACTCCATAGGGCATAACTTATTCCACTTATTATTAATGCTACTACTAATACTCCCAAACAAACTATTATCTTCGGGTACTTTTGTTTATTAGAATACCCCCCCCCGATTTGTATTATGATTCATAATTTCTAACCTCTCTATCTTTTTTTATTATAACAAATAAATACTTTTTAACAAAGAAAAAATTGATAATTACTTATAAAGCAATTTTAAATGGATTTTCTTTAGAGCCATTACCTGAAGTTATTAAAACATTGGATTTAAGATATACAACTGGCTTAATTTTAAATGTTTCATTTATTAATTTACTACTTCTAGCACCATTGTAATCTATAGTAAAAACATAGGATTTCAAATCAGACCGTGAAGTTATTAGCCATTGTTGTCCAAATAACCAATTTTTTTTATGACAATCTTCTAATTCATTCCAATAATATAATTCTTTATCTAAACAATTGTTTCTATTAGCTGTTTCTCCACCACTGGTTGCAAAACCATAATCACTAGCGTACATTAAACCAACATAACCTATCCAAGTTATTGGATTAGAATTGTAAACTGTTTTACTTCTTTCACCCTCGTAATACTGACTTACTTTTGCTATTGGTAAATTGGTTAATTCTAAACTTCCTAAATTAAATATAACTTTATTTATTAAACTTTTACTTTCATCTTTTAAACCACTATCACTAAAATCAACTGTTGTTTCAGTAAAACCTGTTGTTCCAGCAGTTGCTGGTTTATAGCCTGATTTTCTATTAAAATAACTCCCTACCTCTTTATAGATTGTGTGAGTTCCATCCGTTGCTGTTCCATCTTCATCTATTTGATAATTTTTCTTTGATTCTTGGTTTTGCCAATTTTCTAGTACTACATCTTTAGGATTCAACATCATCATAAGTTGAGAATCACTCCAATCATTACTTCCATAAATTTTTATAGATGACCCTACTCCAATTTGTTTATAATCCCAACTAAATTGACCTAATGATTCTGCTCTTATTAGTTTTACTCTTGCTTCTTTTTTACTGGTTCCGTCATCTACGTTATTCATTACTCCAATGATGCGCCATAATTCATCATTAAATTTAACATAATTATCAGGACTTGCTCCAATATAACGAATATTATTGTCTTCTGTTTCATCATTTACTAATTCTGGACATTCACCACTTTCATATAACTCATTTACATAATTAGTTAATTCTTGATTATATTTAGGTTTTACTTTATCAGTACATGATAATCTAACTTTACCACTTGCTAAATTTAGTTCACTAGATGTACCAGTAAACTGGGCTTTACTTTGATATAGTTTTACTCCAACTATTATTATTATTACAAAAACTATTCCACACAAAAAGATATTGCGTTTTCGATTATCTTTGATTCGATAATCAAATTTCTTTAGGCTACTCATTTACTTCACCTATTAAGTTTATTCGGAGGTATTCTATTTGTTTATTAAAATACCCCCCCCCGATTTACATTATGATTCATAAATTATAACCTCACTTACTATTTACATTATAGTAAAAATATATATTTTTTGCAATAAATAAAATTTAAAAAGTTAATTAACTTTCTAAAGGTACAGTACTGTATTTCTTTATTTTATCTAAAACTCTAGTTTTTTCTTCACCAGTTAGTAAAATTGGTTGATAATTATTTTTATCATTAACACCAGAAACTTTCGCTGGTAAAATTTTAACATTAGTATTTGTTAAAGTTTGATTTTTAAATTCTAAATCGGCATGAAAAATAAAAGTATCTTTATCTATTGGATTACGATTGCCACCAAATACAAAGTTACCTAAACTATAAACAATATATTTATTTTTATAAGTTTCAATACCTTGAACATAATGTGGATGATGACCCAAGACTAAATCAACTCCATTATCAATTGCATAACGAGCAATCTCCCTTTGATTATCATTTTGATTATATACTTTTTCAATTCCCCAATGAAAAGACATAATAATGGCATTAACCTTTTGTTCTTTAAAATAATTAATAGCTTTATCAATTTTTGATTGCCACTTATTATCATAATTCGTATAGAATCCTGCTAAACCAATTTTTAAATTGTCTTTTGTAAATATATAATAATTATCATAACCAAAATAATTTATCTTGGCATTTTCTAAAGTTGAAATTGTATCATTATAACCAGTATCGCCATAATCATAAGTATGATTGTTAGCAATGTTTACTACTTCGATACTACCCGCAGTTAAAACATCAACATAATTTTTAGGACCTTTAAAATTAAAAGCTTTTTCTATCTTTTCATTTGAATCAGTAAAAGTGCCTTCTAAATTAGCGATAGTTAAATCATCAGTTGTGAATAATTCTTGCATATTTTTAAAAAAGTAAGATGCCCCATATTTATCATAAGCTTCATTAAATGTATCACTATAACCAAATTTAGGGTCAATGCCAATTGTACAATCTCCAACTGCATTTAATTTTATTATTTTAGCTTCATCTATTATAATTTCTTCCGGTTCAGAAAGATTATATTCAAATACACCTTTTAAATTTTTGGTTGGTTCTTGCTCATTAGCTTTTTTCTTAAATACAATATAGCCAAAAATACTTAAGATAAGAATAATTACAAGAACACTCGCTAATATAAAATACCATTTTTTCTTCATATTAGTTTCACTACTTTCAATAGCATTGTATCATAATTTAATCCTAAAAAAAATAGGATTGCTCCTATTTTAACTTATTGTTAATTCTTTATTAGTAGGTTGAATTTGAATAAAGGTATTACCATCATTAACGGTAATTTCTTCACCATTTAAGAATTTGTATACGGTTTGACTAGAACGCGTCTTTTTCTCCCAAGTTATTGGAATAGCTACACCATTAGTAATATAATAACCATTACCTGAGCCGATATTATTTAAATCTTGACGACCTTTTATATCATTAACTCTGGTTGTATTGCTAACTTGGTAAGTGATAATATTTTTTGCAGTATATTGCTCACCAGTTATATAATCTTTTTGTTCTTGACCATTAACAAATCTTTTATAATTTTTATTAGCTTCATCATAAGTATAAGAAGTTGTAATGACATTAGAATAAACTATCTTAACATTGTTAGCAGGAATTACACCTTCATAAGTGCTAGTATCAATTTCTTTAGCTGAATAATTAAGTAATAAATCTTTATTGGTTTCACTACGATATTTTAATTTACTAGCTGCTTCTTTTAATAAATCCATTCGTGTATAACCACGATGTTCACTGGCAGCTTTGATATTATTATCTCTTAGGAAATACTTACCTTCATAAGTTAGACCATTAATATTATTTATACCCAAAGTTTTAATATCACTTTGTGCTTGGGTACTCCAGCCCCAATGAACAAAATATGCATCATTTTCTAAAGCATAGTCTAAAAAGTAATGACGAGCGGAACGAACAGAACCGATTCTAGCAGTATCAGTATCTTTAAATAAAGCCATATATCTAGTAATGCCACCTTCAACAATAATTTCATAAACAATATAGGCATCTTGTAACCCTGATTGATAAGGTCGAGCCACATTAATATTGTTTATCATTACTGCATATGGTCTTGACTTACTATTTAAATCGACAATTTGAACTTGTGGTTCTTCTGGTTTTTTCTTTTCAACTTTTTCTTCTTTTGCTTTAATAGGTTCTTCTTTAACAACTAATTTATAAATACCAAAAGAAGCTCCTCCAATAATAGCTAATAAAATGATTAATAATAATATCTTGGTTTTAATTGATAATCTTTTAAATTTTCTAAATAACTTTTTCATACTTTACTCCTACTACAAATTTTTATTTAATCTTTCTTGGTCTCTTTTTTTAATTGTTTCACGTTTGTCATATAATTTTTTACCTTTAGCTAGACCAATTAATAACTTACATTTATTATTTTTAATATACATTTTTAAAGGTACAAGACTATAACCTGCAACATTTAAACTGTTTTTTAACTTGATTATTTCTTTTTTATGTAACAATAATTTTCTAGTTCTAGTTTCATCATGATTAAATTGGTTACCAGCTTCATACTTACCAATAAACATATTTATGACATAAGCTTCATTGTTTTTGATACGAACATAACTATCTTTTAAATTGGCACTACCTTTTCTAATAGCTTTGATTTCGGTTCCAACTAAAGCAATACCCGCTTCAATTTCTTGTTCTATAAAATAATCAAAATAAGCTTTTTTATTTTTTATCTCCATTTTTATTTTCCTCTACTAGTTCAAAATCTATTAGTGCTGCTTCTTTAGAGGCATTTATAACGCGAATTCTAACCTCATCCCCAATGCGATAAACTTTTTTCGTGCTTTTGCCAATTAAACTTAATAATTCCGGTACATAAGTATAATAATCACCTTTTAAAGTATTAACATGAACTAAGCCTTCTACTAAGTTATCAAGTTCGACAAAAAAGCCAAAGTTAGTAACAGTACTAATAATACCATTATACTCCTCGCCGATATGTTTTTCCATATATTCTGCCATTTTCATGTCAACGACATCTCTTTCGGCATTAACTGAAGCTACCTCTCTTTCACTGGAATGTTCAGCAATTTGTGGTAAATTTTCTTCTAAATAGTTGATAGTAGACATAGAAAAATCTTTTTCTACTAAATATTTTTTTAATAAACGATGAACAGTTAAATCAGGAAAACGACGAATTGGAGAGGTAAAATGCGTATAATTTTGACTAGCTAAACCAAAGTGGCCGATGTTATCTTTAGAGTATTCCGCTTTTTTCATACTTCTTAATAACATACTTGATAATATTTTAAATTCTTTTTTATCTTCTAATTGTTTAAGCAAATCTTGCATTGCTTTTGGTGATAGACCATTAACTTTACCATTAATATGATAACCTAATTGTTTAACTAAGTTAATAAAATCATCAATTTTATCTTGGTTAGGTTCAGCATGTACCCGGTAAATAAAAGGTAATTGCATATTTGAAATGTGCGTTGCTACGGTTTCATTAGCAACAATCATAAAGTCTTCGATTAGTTTTTCACCATCTTCGCGAAATCTTTTTTCAATTCCAATAGCTATACCATTTTCATCTTGAATAACTTCGGCTTCATCTATTTCAAATTCGATATAACCGCGGCCAACTTTTTTCTTCCGTAAAATTTTAGCTAAATCGTTCATTTGTCTTAAAGTATCAGCAAATGGTGCGTAAGCTTCATCAACAATATTTCGCATTAAAATATCATTTACTTTAGGATAAGTCATCTTTTTGCGGCTTTTAATATATGATGGGAAAATGTCATAACTAACTACTTTACCATTTAAATCAATATCCATTGTACAAGACATAGTTAAACGAACAACACCCTCATTTAAAGAACAAATACCATTAGATAATTTATGTGGTAACATCGGTATTACTTTATCAGCTAAATAACTACTAGTTCCTCGGTTATAAGCTTCATCGCCTAGGGCAGTATTTTCTTTTACATAATGACTAACATCAGCAATATGTACTCCTAAGTGATAAATTTTACCATCAAATGTTAAACTAATAGCATCATCAATATCTTTAGTGTGGTCACCATCAATGGTAAAAATCATTTCATTAGTTAAATCTTTCCGACCAACTAATTCTTTAGGGTCAACCTCTGTTGGTATTTTAGTTAACTCTTCTTCAACTTGGGGTCCAAAATCTTCATAAATATTATATTTATAAGCAATAGATAAGATATCAACACCTGGGTCATCTTTGTGACCAATTACTTTTAAAATAGTACCCAAATATTTTTTCTTACCTATTTCTTTTAAGAGTTTAATAACAACTTTACTTCCACTTACACAATTATCTATGGAATTATCTTCAATAACAATATCGATATCTTTCTTTTCGTCATCTAATTCAATTTTATAACTATCATTTTCTAAAATAACTTCTCCAACTAAAGAATCAATATCTCTTTTTAAAGTTCGAAGAATACGTCCTTCTCTTTTTATTCCGCGTTTAATGATTTCCGCTAAGACATAATCATCATGAATAGCATTGTTAATATTTTCTTTAGATATGTATAAATCTTCTTCTTTATCTAAAATAACAAAACCATAACCTTTTTTATTAATTGATAATTTACCTATTTTTAAATTTGGACAATTTTTAACCATTATATATTTATCTTTTTTGGTTTTAAAAACAATAAATTCATCAACTAATTGTTCTAATGTATCATGAACTAATTTATAATCTTCTACTGATTTTAGCTTAAGTAAGTCATTAATTTCCATATCAGTTTTAGCTTCATGAATATTAGTAAGTAAATTTATAATTGTATCTTTCACTAGTCATCACCCTTTTTTATTTAAATACACAAGTTAATTCATTATTAACATATTTAGCAGTAAGTGTTTTGCCTTTCAATTCATCAGTATAATCGTCATCATCGATTAAGCCATCATTATATAAAGTTGTAACTGTAATATCTTTTGTGGCTGAAGTAGAAGCCGGACAATTACTTTTATGAGATGACAAATTACAATAAGTTACACAAGCATCAATAATTCTTTCATTTTGTTCAGTTTTAGTCTTATCTTTTTCTCTATTTAACATACCAACAGCATTAATACTTATAATAATACCTAACACTGCAAGAAGAGCAATTGTTAAAATAATTTCTACTAAAGTCATTCCTTTTTTATTTTTCATATATAAAA
The DNA here is from genome assembly GCA_947629125.1 of uncultured Bacilli bacterium. GTDB lineage: Bacteria > Bacillota_I > Bacilli_A > RF39 > UBA660 > RGIG4822. The sequence goes on from CANRCO010000004.1 coordinate 14,610, forward strand.
ACCTACCTTATAGATTGATTATATCAAAAAAGTAATACAAAATATAGTTTTTTAAAAAAATTTTATTACAAAAAAAGAAAAAATACCTAAATGGTATTTCTTCAACTCAGCTGTTTCTACATTTTTTTATTATATGTGTTCTTTCATTAAGAACAATTAAATTGTAAAATAAATTATTGTCTTTGTAAATAAAATTCATTCGACAATTTTTTTATAATTCAAATAATTTTTTTGCAGTTCTTAACATTTGAACAGTGTAACCGTATTCGTTATCATACCAAGCAACTACTTTTAGTAATTGAGTGTTATTAACTTCAACTATATTAGTACTTAATAAATCAACTGTTGCTCCAACTTTTTTACCTAATATATCACTTGACACAATTGGGTCAGATGTAGCTGTCAATGTTTCATTTTGGTTGTTTAAAAATAAGTTGTTAACTTCTTCAACTGTTGTATTTCTTTTAATATCTAAGGTAACATCTATTACCGAACCATCACTAACTGGAACACGAAAAGCGTTACCATCTAATTTTCCTTGTAAATCTGGAATAACTAATCCAATAGCAGATGCCGCTCCAGTACTAGCTGGGATGATATTCATAGCACAAGCTCTTCCACGACGGGCTTTAATTCCTTTTTTATGTGGTATGTCTAAAGTAGCTTGGTCATTAGTGTAGGCATGAACTGTTGTCATAAAACCTTTATTAATTCCAATATTATCATTAATAACTTTTAATACAGGTGCTAGACAGTTAGTTGTACAAGAAGCAGCAGAAATAATAATATCATCTTTATTTAAAATATTATCATTAACATTATAAACAATTGTTTTCATATTTCCCTTGCCTGGAGCCGAAATAATTACTTTTTTAGCTCCCGCTTCAATATGTTTATGAGCATCTTCTAACTTTGTAAAAAGCCCTGTACATTCAAAAACTAAATCAACATTTAATTCTTGCCATGGTAAATTAACTGGGTCTTTTTCACTATAAATTTTTATTTTCTTACCATCAACAATAATACTATCATTTTCATAAGAAATTTGATTATCGATTGTTCGATGATTAGTATCGTATTTAAGTAAATAAGCTAATGTTTCAGCATCCGTTAAGTCATTAATAGCTACTACTTCAAAAAATGAATCATTTAACATTTCTCTGAAAGCTAAACGTCCAATTCTTCCAAATCCGTTTATTGCAACTTTTATCATATTATTCCTCCTCCAATAAATTCTCGTATAACGGAATCATTATTTATTAACTCGCTTGGTATCATATAAAATCCTTTTAAGAAATTTATTAAACGACGAGCTTCTTCATAATATGGCGAATCAGCTTTAACTGAATATAGAAGTGGATAAACATATATTTTTAATACTCCTAATTCATAAGCCATAGCCGTATTAATTATAACATTAGCTTGGCTTATATATGGAAAAATATACTTTTCTTCACCATTTCTTACTTGTTGCCATACTTCTATTGTATCACAAACATCTTTACCACGTGAACGATTATCACGAGCAATACGTCTAATAAGTCTTAAATCTAAAGTTGAAATATAATTATGACGGTCAATATTTAACGGTATAAAAGGACTTAAATATACTTTATACTTATTTTCACTAGCAATTACACTTGATAATTTTTCATTTAAACAATGTAAGCCCTCAATTAAAACTATACTATTATCATTTAATTTTATTTTTTCATTAGTTAAGAATCTCTTACCTAAAACAAAATCATATTTTTTAACAATAATTTCTTCGTTATTTAAAAGTTTTTCTAAATCTTGATTAAATGTTTCTAAATCAAGTGCTTCAATACATTCTTTATCAGTTTGGCCAAATTCATCTTTTGGCATTTTATCGACATCTAAATAATAATCATCAGTTGATAAACATATTGGGTCATAACCTTTAGAAATGAAATAACTAGCTAGTCGATGTGTTGTAGTTGTTTTACCAGAACTAGATGGACCCGCAATTAATACAAACTTAATATTCCGATTGTTTAAAACTTTATCTACTAATTTAGCAATATTATTATTATAAACAATTTCACAAGCTAAAATAAATTTTTTAATTTCCCCATTAACAACAATATCGTTTAAATCAGAAACATAAGGTATTTTCATCTGTTCTAACCATTTAGCACCAGTATAAAATGAATCAATAATATTTGGATAATTAATATATTCCGGAACACGTCCTTTTGTACGAATACTTGGACAAACTATAACAAAACGATTATCACCTAAAAATTCCAAATTAAATCTTCTTAAAGCTGCAGTACTATAAGGCATTTCAACATAATAGTAATTATATATTTCTTTTAATTTATAAAAAACTACTACTCCTTCATTTAAATTATGAATGTTTTTTGCCTTTTCTATTAAATTTTGTTCCATATAAAATTGCATTGCTTCTTTTTTAAAAACATTATATTTATAAATCCGATGATTTTCACGAACGATTTCGCGCATTTTCGCTTTTATATCTAAAAATTCCTTTTCTAATAAGGGTTGATTATATTTTACTTCTGCTAAGATACCTTTAGGTACACTATGTTTAAAATATACTTCACTATCTTTAAATAATTCTTTAACAGCAACTTCAAAAATAAATTTTAAACCTGCTTGATACATTTTATAACCATTTAAATCTGTCACATCAAAAAATTCAACACTAGCATCTTCATTAACTTTGTCATTTAAAGAAACAACAGCATTATTAGCTTTTGCTCCTATTATTTCCACTACATCTTTGCTATCTTTACTAATCTCATAAAAAGTAGTACCTTTACGATAAGTTTTTTTTGTGCCATTTTTAAAAGTAATTGTAATTTGTTTATTATCTTGGTTCATACTTTAAGCCCCTATTCTTAAAACATAATATCATATATTTTATTTTTTTTAAATGAAAAGTGCATAATTTTTTTTATTTTACACTATATAATTTATAGGTGAAAAAAATGAATATCATTCCAACTGTTATAGAAAAAAGTAGTAATAAAGAATATGCATATGATTTATATTCTCGTTTATTAAAAGATAGAATTATTTTTATTACAGGAGAAATAAATGACCATTTAGCTAATATCGTGGTTAGTGAATTATTATACTTAGATAGTATTAATCATGATGATATTTATATTTATATTAATAGTCCCGGTGGTTCTATTACTAGTGGTATGGCTATATACGATACATTTAATTATGTAAAAAGTGATATAAAAACTATCGTAGTTGGCTTAGCAGCTAGCATGGCAGCTTTTTTACTAGCCTGTGGAACACCTAAAAAAAGATATGCGCTACCTAATGCTGAAGTTATGATTCATCAACCCCTAGGAGGAACTCAAGGTCAAGTAACTGATATTAAAATTGCTACCGACCGCATTATCAAAATTAAAAAAAAGCTAAATAAAATTTTAGCTAGTAAAACTAATAAAAGTATTGCAAAAATTACGAAAGATACCGAAAGAGATAACTTTATGGATGCTAAAGAAGCTTTAAAATATGGTCTAATAGATGAAATTATTTATTAGACTTTTTTATTTTTTCCATAAATTTTTTTAATTTGATAAAGGCATGATTAACTCCAGATTTACTAATTTTAAAATTTTCTTTTTCACTTATTAAATCAGCTAACTGTTGATATGAATAGTCTGGATATTTTTTACGGTAAATAATAACTTTTTTACTCTTTTCATCAAATAAGTCTAAATAATTTTCTTCTAAAATAAAATCTATATCCTTTATTTGTTTTAACCCAGTATTAATTGTTTTTTCTTGATTAGCAATATCACAATTATTAAGACGATTAACCATATTTTTATGGTCACGATAAATTCGAATATCTTCAAAATAAAATAAAGTATTAACCGCTTTAAATATTCTTATAATATCACTAATGACTTCAGCACTTTTAATATATACCATATATTTATTATTTCTTTTTAACCACTTAGCTTTAATATGTAAGCTATTTAATAATTCAATAATAAATAAAGCATCTTTTTTATAGGTAAAAACAATTTCAAAATGATAGCCACTTATAGCTGGGTCACTAATTGTCCCACAGGCTAAGTAAGCACCACGTAAGTATGAAATTTTTTCTTCATTGGATTCTAAATATTTAAAACTAGGTTCAATTTTAGTCCCTTGCGATATAATGTTTAATGATTCTAAAATAAAATCAATTTTATCAAATATTTCTAAGATATATATTTGTTTAACGCGAAAACGTTTTTGATAACGAATTGTTATTTTTATATTTATACCAAATATTTCTTTTATATTTTGATAAATACGTCTAGCAATAGCAGCATTTTCTAAAGTGATAATAATATTATTTTTTTCTAATTTGGAATTATAACGCAAAAAAGAAGAAAGTTCAGTTCTTTTTTCGATTAAATTAATAGGTATTTTGGTTATTTCTTCCTTTAATCTTACATTAAAAGTCATAATAATTCCTAACTATTAGTCTTTTCTTTCTTCTTTTTACTTTTTATTTCACTAATATCAATTGCTTTAGTAGTTTGTTCTATTTCTCTAGCTTTTTTTCTCTTTTCTTTAATTATTTTTTCGGTATCTTTAACAATTTGTTGTTCTTCTTTACTTTTAGCGCTATTTTTATTTTTATCCACATGGTCTTTATAAGTACCTTTCATGAAATCTCCAGCAATAACGCCATTTTCAATTAAAATAACTCTTTTTTTCATAGTATTAACTATTTCTTTATCATGTGTTGCCATAATAATAGTAGTTTTTAATTCTTGATTAATTTTATCTAAAACATTAACTATTTCTTTACTGTTTTTAGGGTCTAAGTTTCCAGTTGGTTCATCACAAATAAGTAATTTAGGGCGATTAACAATTGCTCGAGCTATACATACTCTTTGTTGTTCACCACCACTTAATTGATTAGGAAAACTACGAATTTTTTCTTTTAATCCAACATGTTCTAAGGCTTGCAATACTTTTGGTTTAATTTCTCGCTTTTTTAAACCTAAAGTTTCTAAACCATAAGCAACGTTTTCATAGACTGTAAGTTTTGGTAGCAATTTAAAATCTTGGAATACAATTCCTAATTTTCTTCTTAATTTATAAACACTACCATTTCGTAATTTAGCTACATCTAAACCACCAACCATTACTTTACCACTAGTAGGTCTTTCTTCACGATAAAGTAATTTAGTAAGAGTTGATTTACCACTACCACTGCTACCGATTAAAAAGACAAAATCACCTTTATCGATATTTAATGATACATTAGCTAAAGCTGTTACACCATTAGGATAAGTTTTAAAACAATCTTTTAATTCAATAAAACTCATATTATTACCACCTTAATAAAATAATTATATCAAAAAATTATAAACAAATAAATGGTAAATTTTTGTTAGTAAAGCGACAAACTTTTTTATATTAACGCTTCGGTATATTTCTAAATTAATCTTATCAAATTAACTTAATGTAAAAATAAAAGTAGCACACATTCACATTTTTTATTATTATGTGAATATACGCTACTAGTACCTACGCTCTTTTAGTTACTTCTAACATTTTGATTTGATTCATTTTTTTCTTTCTTTTAACTAATGAACTATTTAGTTCTTGATTTTCCTTTACTTTATTTATTTCATCTTGAATATTTTCTAAATAATTAATTAAAGATTTTTTATCATTAATTGCTTTAAAATCATTTAGAGCTTTTTGATAATATTTTTTATTAATTTCATAATCTAATAATTCATGTTTTTTTGAGTATTGTAAATTATCAGCTATAATGATATCGTAAGATTTTTTATAATATTTCAACTTACTAAATTTTTCTAATAATTCATTTATTTCAGTATTAGTTTGATTTTTTAATAAATTTTCATTTGTTAATATTTCTACAACACGATATTCAAAATTTTTATTTCCATTAATTAGTTTAAGATGTTTTTTTAATGTATCTATTAATTCAATTTGTTCTTCGTAAGTTCGATTTTTTAAAATATTATCATTTTTTATTAATATTTTAATACTTAAATTATAATTACTATCCATATAAATATTTATTAATTTTTTTAGTTCTTCAATACTACGATATTTATAAACATTAGTATGAAATATTAGTTCATATATATTATCATTTTTATCTTGTTTTTCATATTCTTTATAAAGTGAATAATTATCTTTTAAAGAAGTGCCTTGCAAAATAGTACTACTAAATGCTAAATAATAAAAAGGAACATCTTCATTTAAAAACCAATCAATTGCTTTAGATATCGTTTCATAATTATAAATATCATAATTTCCATAACTATGACATTGAGCTTTATAATTTGTTACTATTTGTCTTATATAGCTACTTTTTCTAGATAAAATTATCTTTTCAATAAGTTCTAAACTTTTAAGGTCATCAAAATCATTAAAGTAAGATTTAAATTCTTTAACAATAGTAAAACCAACATAAAAATTTAAAGTTTCTAATGTTTCAATAAATTGTTTAAATTTATTAAAATTTTTATATGCTATGTTAGAAAAAATTTCACCAAATTTTAAAATCTTATCTAAATTTTTATCATTATGATAATAATAAGTTATTTTAGCTTTAGTGTATTGATATTCAAAAGTATTATTATAATTTTTAATAATTGCGTAAATGGATTTGTCAAAATTACATTCTTCTAATAATTTTATTAATTCTTTTATCTGGTTTAATGTACGATTTTCAATAAAATTCTTATTTATTAATAAATCAAGTATCTCTTCGTTATTTTGATATTTATCTAGTAAATCTAAGATTTGTGGTATTTCTTCTGTCCGACTACTATAAAGTAAAATTATCTTTTTAGCTTTATCAATATCATCAACCCTATTTACTAACTCTATAATTTGTTCTTTTTTCATAAATTCATTTCCTCTTCCATTGTTAATGTATTTTATCATTTATTTTTAATGTTCTAGATACTGTATTTTCTTCTTTAAAAAGTTTTGAGTATTTTTCTTTGTCTTTTTTTATTTTAGCATAGTTTCCTGTTTTTAATAAATCTTTCAAATAATAATATTCATTTATAACTTTTAACTCTTTTGATTGATTATTTAATTCATTCTTAATAATTTCAATTACATTTTTTAATTTTTGTTTATTCGCTTTTTTTACATTTCGTGCAAATTCATAGATATACTCAATATTTTTAGTTTTAATTATGGCATCTTCTAGTTTAGGAATATTTGCTTTTCTTATATTACAAGCAAATTTGCATATAAATTTGGCATTGCCTGTTTTAATAATGGCATCTTCTAACTTAGCAATATTCGCTCCTTTTATATCTTTGGCAAATTCATAAATCCAATCTGCAGCATTTGTTTTAGAAATTGCATTTTCTAATTTTTTGATGTCTGCTTTTTTTACATACAAAGCAAATAAATAAATGTTGTATGCTTCACCTATTTTAATAAGAGCATCTTCTAATTTTGCGATATTTGCTCCTTTAATACCACAAGCAAAATTATAAATAAATTTTACATTATTAGTATTAATAATGGCATCTTCTAATTTTGGAATGTTAGCTCCTTTTATATTTTTAGCAAATTCATAAATATAATAAGCATCATTAATTTTAATAATAGCATCCTCTAATTTTGGAATGTTAGCTCCTTTTACATATAGAGCAAACTTATAAATAAATTTTGCATTACCTATTTCAATAATCACATTTTCTAATTTTTCAATATTTGCTCCTTTTATGTTACGAGCAAATTTATAGATACCATATACATTACCTGTTTTAATAATTGCGTCTTCTAATTTTTCGATATCTGCATCTTTTATATAAAGAGCAAATCCATAAATAAATCTTGTATTATTTATTACAATAATCGCATTTTCTAATTTTTCAATATTAGTTCCTTTTATATTTTTAGCAAAATAATAAATATATTCGGCATCCTTAGTTGCAATAATCGCGTTTTCTAATTTTTGGATATTCGCTCCTTCTATATTTTTAGCAAACTTATAAATATATAATGAATCTTTAGACTCTATAACACATTTACAAGCAGCATCTTTATCAATTATTCCAAGTTCAACTAGTTTTAAAAAACCATAAAAATTTTCATTCATTAATTTTTCTATATTTTCATTCATCATAATCCCTCCGTTTTAGAAAGTATTATAAATGAATTATTTCATTAAAGTCAACATTTTTATAGGATAAAAGTATTATTAAATTTATTAAAATCATATATTTAATTGAGGTGAAATAATGAACGGAACATTTTATCAAAATCCTACTTTTCCTACTATTGAACCAGTAAACAATAATGAAGGTAACTACACGTCTCCACCAGGAAATATCAATTATGCTTCTACCTTAACAATGGAACAAAGTTATATTGAAAATATTTTAAGATTAAATAAAGGTAAAAAAGTAAAAGCATATGTATCTTACCCTGACTCTACTGATTGGCGTGATAAAGTTTATGATGGTA
>CANRCO010000005.1 GCA_947629125.1 uncultured Bacilli bacterium
GCAAGAGAATGGTATGATAAAGAACATAGTAGCCAAACATATAACGGTAACCCAACAACATGGAAAGGATATGTTGGTTTAATGTATCCAAGTGACTATGGTTATGCAACCAGCGGAGGGACAACAACACGTGAGACTTGTTTAAATAAAGAATTATATAATTGGAATACTAATAATGGAATAGAAGAATGTAAAAAAAATGACTGGTTATTTGATCCAGGTAATTATCAATGGACAATAAGTCCGTATGCGTCTACCTATTTCGATGCTGCTGGGGTGGACGCTACCGGCAATGTCTATCCTTACAGCAACCTGGACGTTAATTACTTTCGGGTGCGCCCAGTCCTTTATCTGAAATCAGATGTAAAAATTGTAGGTGGTAATGGTTCAAAAGACAACCCATATAGAGTAACAATTTAATTAATAGATTATTAACAAATAAAAAATAATTGACATTTTTAGATAAAAAGTATATATTATATTTTACTTAAGTGATTAAGTTGTGCAAAATTGCATATAATATTAATGTCTTGTTATAAGATAAGGCAAAAAAGCGGTGAACCCAGCCAAAAAATGGTAAATAATAAAGTGGTGATTCCAGCCGTTATATGGAAATTAAAAAAGTGATTAGAGTTTTTCTCTAATCTTTTCTTTTTAACAAAAATAATATATAATATTTTTAGGTGATGTATCTTGATTAGAAATTTTAGATTAGTAAAAGTTGATTATAAGTATTGTGACTACTTAAGAAAATTTGATAATAAAGTTTCATATAATGCAGGAATAAAAGAATTAAGACCATTTATTGGAATATTATTTGTTGTTGATGGAATAGAATATTATGCACCGTTATCAAGTCCTAAATTATAAAAAATAATATAGATATAATAAAAATAGATGGTGGTAGATTAGGCGTTGTTAATTTTAATAATATGATACCAGTAACAAAAGATAATTATGAATTAATTGATTTAAATGCTAAACCAACAGATACATATGAATTAAAAAGACAAATTTTATTAAAAAGTCAATTACTATGGTTAAATAAGAATATCAAAAAAGTTAAAGGTAAAGCAATAAGTTATATGAAATGTATAAAAACGATAGATTGCCAGAGAGAATAAAGTCTAGATGTTGTAATTTAAAAATTTTAGAAGAAAAATGTGAAGAATATAATAAAGCAAGCTAATTAAGAATGAATATTTCTAATCATTAATATATAAATATCTTTCATTTACTAATAAGTATTGTAAGTGATATAATTAATATAGAAAAATCTTTAGGAGTGAAAAAATGACTGAAGAAGATAAAAAAATAATTGGTAATAAAAAACATTTATATGATGAAACAATTAAATATGATGAAACTAATCTTCCAAAAGAATTGAAAGAATATATAAAATTATTAAAAGAATATGATAAGAAAAAAGATTGGTTAAGTTATGATTTAAAATTTGATGAATTCGAAATGAGATTAGGAGCTTATTTAAGAGCGGGTAAAATAAGTGATTATGATTATAAAAAATTGATTGCAAAATATGGGTGGTTGTATGATTAAAATAGAAAATCTTGAAAATGTAAAAATAAGTGGTATTACTTATGGAGGACGTAGTGGAAGCAAAAAAGGAATAATTTTAAATAATGAAAGATGGTTTTTAAAATATCCTAAATCAACAAAGAGTATGAATGTAATTGGTTTAAGTTATACTACATCACCTATATCAGAGTATTTAGGTTCAAAAATTTATAGTTTATTAGGATTTGAAACACATGAAGTTAAACTTGGTTTAGCTAATGAAAAAATAGTTGTAGCATGTAAAGATTTTTTAAATAAAAATGAAGTAATATTAGATTACAATTCAATAAAAAATGATTATAATGAAACGGTTGAAAAACAAATTGAAGAATTATCATCTTCTAATAAAAGTACTTCTAATACAGATATAGATGAATTATTAATTGTAATGAATAATAATTTATATTTTAAAAAATATCCTAAATTAAAAGATAGATTTTGGGATATGTTTATTGTTGATGCTTTTATAAATAATAATGATAGAAATGATAATAATTGGGGATTAGTATTAAATCAAGATACAATGGAGTTAAGAATTTCTCCAATTTATGATAATGGTGCAGCATTTTATAATAAATCATCGGATGAAAAGATAGAAACAATATTAAATAATGAATTTAAAATTAAACAAGTTATTTATGATAGTTGTGTATCTTCATTTAATAAAGATGGAAAAATTATTAATCCTTTGAAATTTATTGAAAGTATGGAAAATGATGATTGTAATAAAGCCCTTCTTAGAATATTTCCCAAAATAAATTTAAAATCAATTAAAGAATTATTTGATAGTATTCCTTTAGAATATAATAATTTGCCAGTACTAAGTAATTATCAAAGAAATTTATATTTTAAAAGTATGGAATATAAATATGAAAAAATATTTATACCTATATATAATAAATTATTAGAACATTAGTGAAATAATAAAATTATAAGTTAAAAAATTTATAATTTTTTTATTGCAAATTACTAACTAATTTACTATAATAAAAAAAGATAGAGAGGTAAGGAATTATGAATCACAATGTAAATCGGGGGGGGGTATTTTAATAAACAAATAGAATACCTCCGAAAAAACTTAGTAGGTGAAAAACATGAGTAGCCTAAAGAAATTTGATTATCGAATCAAAGATAATCGAAGACGTAATATCTTTTTGTGTGGAATAGTATTAGTATTAATAACAATAGTTGGAGTAAAACTATTTAATAGTTATGCTAGTTTTAGTAATGAGACTAATGAATTAACTATGGTTAATGCCAAAACAAAAGTATATCCAACAGCTGTAGAAAAAATAACCGAATTATCTAAAACAAGTACAAATTCAGAATTAAGATTAGATGAAACAGATGATAATAATTTAAGATATATAGGAAAAAATCCCAGTAATTATGTTAAATTTAATGATGAATTATGGCGAATAATTGGAGTAATGAATAATATTGAAGATGCAAATGGTAATAAAGATACAAGAATTAAATTAATTAAAGCAGAATCTTTAGGCCAAATATCATGGGATAATAAGTGTCCAAGCAATGAATTTAATGAAACTTTTGAAAAATGTGTTGGTGGATTTGAAAGTTATAATAATTGGGAAGAATCAAGTTTAAAAGAATTATTGAATGGACCATATTTAAATAGTACAGTATCAGACGAATACAATCGTTGGACAAAAGGAAAAACTACAACTTCTACTTATTATGAAAAAAGAACATATGAAAAAATAGATTTTAGTAATACCGGAATCAAAGAAAAATATCATAATATGATTGATACAATAAAATATAAATTAGGTGGTCCATATAGTGATAATAGTTATGAACTTACATCAACAAATTATTATAATATTGAACGTAGTGAAACATCTTCGGATAATCCAAGTGAATGGGTAGGACAAATAGGATTAATGTATCCCAGTGATTATGGGTTTGCAACCAGTGGAGGAGTAGGTAGTACAACCTCAGGAGACAAAATTTTTCAGACTTCATTAGAAACTTGTTTATCTATTCCATTATATAATTGGAATCAAAATGAAAATTTTGGATGTCGTGGCAATGATTGGCTATATCAAAATACGGAAACTAATCAATGGACAATAACGCCTGTTGATGATGAAGATTATATATCAATTGAAGTTTATGGAGATAATATTGGTGGAGGAGTTAGTATATATGATTCAAAAAGTTCATTTCTAGTTAACCCAGTTTTTTATTTAAAACCAAAAGTTAGAATTACCGGAGGAACTGGAACAAAAGAAGACCCATTTACTTTATTATTATAAAAATTAATGTTTAAAAATAAATGATTTTGGAATTAAAAAGTTAGTAAGTAGATAATAAATGAATATTGCTAAGATACTAAGTAATGATAAATAATTTATTAAAAAAGAACATGCCTTTAAATTTATAATAAGATATTCCAAAAATATAGCTAATAAAATACTAATATAAAATATAGCTATATCAAAAATTGGAATATCTTTTTTTAAAAATTTTTGATAACCATAAAATAAAAAAGGAATTGTTAGAATAATAGTGGCTAATTCAATAAATTTAGCAAATATAAAATTAGGTAATTGATAATTAAATGGTATTTCTAATAAAAGAAAAACAAAGTAAGGAGTTAATGCAATTTTAATATGTTCCCAAGTACTTTCATTTTTGGCACTAATAAGTCCAACTAATATGTTTTTATGTGATTTTTGATAAGTAAAATGTAATATTGTTCCTAAGATACTAATAAATAAAAATTCAATAATGTATTTCATTTATTAATTCACCTTATTAATTATATGTTTGAAAAGTTAAAAATATTTTGTATAATAAATACAGGTGATAAAAATGTTTGAATACATGGGCGATCGTTTAAGTAAAGCTATTAAAAATATTCGAGGTATGGGTCGAATTACTGAAGAAAATATTACTGATGCTATGCGTGAAATTAGAATGGCTTTATTAGAAGCGGATGTTAATTATCAAGTTGTTAAAGAATTTGTTAATAATGTTAAACAAAAGGCTTTAGGTATAGATGTAGCTAAAAGTTTAAAACCAGATGAAGTTTTTATTAAAATAGTTCGTGATGAATTGATAACTTTATTAGGTGGTGAACATGCTGATTTAGAAACTAAGAAAAATCCAACAATACTAATGTTAGTTGGATTACAAGGTAGTGGTAAAACAACTACAGCTGGTAAGCTAGCTAACTTTTTAAGAAAAAAGGAACATAAAAATCCTTTATTAGTTGCTTGCGATATATATCGACCAGCAGCTATTGACCAATTACAAGATATTGGTAAAAGTTTAAATATTCCAGTTTTTACAAAAGGAAAAATTGCCCCAACTAAAATTGTTAGTGAAGCTATTGATTACGCTAAGGAAAATAAACATGATTATATAATTATCGATACAGCAGGTCGTTTACAAATTGATGAAGTTTTAATGCAAGAATTAAAAGATATTGTTAGTTTAATTCATCCTCATGAAACTTTATTAGTAGTAGATGCCATGATGGGTCAAGATGCTATTAATGTTATAACTGGATTTAATGAAGCTTTAAGTTTAACGGGTACAATTTTAACTAAATTAGATGGTAATACTAAAGGTGGTGTAGCTTTAAGTATTAGACATTTAACAAATGTTCCGATTAAGTTTGTAGGTAATAGTGAAAAATTAGATGGCTTAACTGAATTTTATCCTCAAAGAATGGCTGACCGTATTTTAGATATGGGTGATATTTTATCTATTGCGGAAAAAGTTGGAGATGTAATTAGCGAAGAAGATGCTAAAGACCAAATGAAAAAAATGCGTAAGGGTAATTATGATTTAAATGATTTTCTAACTAATCTCAAACAAATAAAAAAATTAGGACCTTTAGAAAACATTTTAAAAATGATGCCTGGTGCTAGAAAAATGGGACTTAATAATATAAATATTGACCCTAAAGATATGGCTCATATTGAAGCAATCATTTTATCGATGACTCCTTTGGAAAGAAGAAAACCTGAAATATTAAAAGCTAGTCGTAAACAACGGATAGCTAAAGGTAGTGGACGTAGTGTTGAAGAAGTCAATCGTCTTATTAATCAATTTGACCAAATGAAAAAAATGATGAAACAAATATCAAGTGGTAATTTTAAAATGCCTTTTTAGTTTTAATGACTAAACACAAATAAATATTTAACATAATATATCTTAGAAAGGAAGAAATATTATGTTAAAAAATGAAAAACGTGATTGTGAAGCTTCAATGAGTATGACAGAAGCTGCTTATACTCCAGCTGGTGCTAGTTATGCTTCTTCATCTATGAGTATGGGTATGGATTATAGCTGCTGTACTCCACAAATGGGAAGTGTTTGTCCACCAGTTTATGAATGTCCACAAGAGAAAGTATGTCATCGTTATATTTGTCATGAAGTTCCACATGTTGTTCCATGTAATACTAAAATAATTAATCATCATGTTTATCGTCATACTTATACTCCTTGTTATACAAGTTGTGAAGAAAATGAAATATCAAATGTTTACGAAAGAAATTGTTGTATGTAAAAATCTCTTTTTAGAGATTTTTTTCTTTTATGTGATATAATTATTATTGGGTGATGCTATGGATATAAGTAAAATTAAAAACGAATTAATTAACCAAAAAAAATCTAAATTTAAAGGAAATATATATCATTATTCTCAAGTTAATTTTTCTTATAATTCTAATAAAATTGAGGGTAGTACTCTATCTAGTGAACAAACCGAAGCTATTTTTGATACTGCAGCATTTAATCCTAAAAATGATGATTTAATTAAATTAGATGATTTAACTGAATCTAAAAATCATTTTAAATTATTTGATTATATGCTAGATAATGTCGATAATAATTTATCAAAAGAAATGCTTATTGATATGAATAAAATTTTAAAAAGAAATACTTCTGATGAAGAAAATCCTCGCTATAATGTTGGAGGATTTAAAGTAGTTCCTAATATTATAGGTTTAGTTAATATTATTAATACAACTGCTCCAGAAGATGTAGACAAGGAAATTAATAAATTACTTAATGATTATAATTCTAAAACTAATATAACTTTAGAAGATATAATTGATTTTCATTATAAATTTGAGAAAATTCATCCATTTGGCGATGGTAATGGCAGAGTTGGGAGAATTGTTATGTTTAAAGAATGTCTAAAAAATAATATTATGCCATTTATCGTATTAAATAGCGATAAACCTTATTATATGAGAGGTTTAAAAGAATATGAAAAAGATAAAATGTTTTTAATTGATACAATAAAACATGAACAAGATTTATATGAAAGTACATGTGAAAAATTATTAGATTTTGAAATAAAATAAAAATTTGAATAAATATCCCTTATTGGTTATTTTTTCCTTTTTGTAAATTATTAGTAAATTTACAAAAAAATTGTTGATAAATGACTAATTATTTGTTATATTAGTTGTGTATTCAAGGGAGAAAATAATTGGCAAGAAAGTAATTTTTATTATATGTCAACTGTTACACAAAAAAATGAAAAAACACATTATTTTTTACTAATAGAATACATATAAATTTTAGTAAGGAGAGAGGATAACATGGAAAAGGAAAAAAATAATAAAAAGAGAAATATTATTATTGCTGTAATTATATTTATTATTATATTACTACTTTTACTTGGTTGGTTTTTCCTAAGAAAGCCATCTTATGATATAACATTTGATAGTAATGATGGTTCAGCTGTTAGCAGTCAAGTTATTAAAAAAGGTGACAAAATAGAAAAACCAGAAGACCCAGTAAGAGAAGGTTATGAATTCTTAGGTTGGTTTTTAGATTTAGATGATGATAAGCCATTTGATTTTAAAACTAAAATATCTAAAGATACAAAACTATATGCTAAGTGGCGTAAAATTGGTGATTCTGAATGTACTTTAAAATGTGATGATGGTTATACGCTTAATAGTGAAGATTGTATTTGTGTTAAGGCAGCAACTACTGAGCAACCAGCAGCAGATGAAAATGCTAACAAATTAACTTTAACTTTAAGTAAATCTAAAGTTACATTAGCACTTGGTCAAAGTACTACTATTAAAGCTACTATAAAGCCAGCAGATAAAAATAAAAAAGTTACTTGGAAATCAAGTAATACAAAAGTTGTAACGGTTGATCAAAACGGTAAAATTACTGCTGTAGGTGAAGGTACTGCTAAAGTTACTGCTACTGTTGATGGTGTAACTAAAACAGTTACAGTTACTGTAACAAACCCAGATACTAATACTTTAAATGCCGCATTAAATTCAATGAATCCTAAAACTATTGATAGAGCTGGAGTTAATTTGAATTATAGTTATAGTGGATGTACAATAACTAATACTTCAAATAGTGCACCATCTAATTCAACTGTATCTGGTAGTGTAGCAACAAAAGTATATCGTTCTACTGGTAACCAAACAGTTACATCAACATATACTGTAACATGTGGAAGCAAATCAGCTACTAAAACTGTAAATCACGTAATACCTGCATCACCATATACATATACTGCAACTCCAGGAGTTGTAGGATACAATATAATTGTTAGTGGTGGAGCTACCAATTATAAATTCCTAGAAAATGGTGGATTATTATATGTTCCAGCAGTTGGTGGTGTTCAAAACCCACAACACTCTGGTGGAAATTATACAATGGTTTTCAATAGTGATGCCAACACATCTTATGTAGTTAGACCTGCATAGTAAAAAAAGTAAGGGAGGAAAAAAATGAAAAAATTATTATTATTAGTAACTAGTTTTAGTATCTTCATGTTAGGATTAGTAACAGTAGATGCCAAAAATATTAATATTGCTTATGATGCTAATAATCTAGCAACACAAAATAATATTTATATAGTTGGAAATTGGGTTTTTCAATTAAATAAATATGCAATTAATGGTTATGATGTTGGATATGCTTCAACAAAATATGCTTTAAGAACAGAAGGGGAAGCAGCAAAATATGTACCAATTTATACTTTAGCTAATGGAAATGTTTATATTGTAGATGAACATGGTTTAGCTTCAGGAATTAAGTATGTAGGTACTATTGAAGAAATATTCCCAGGTGGAGTTATTAATGCTACTGGGTTAAATGAAACTGAATTTAACGATGAAGATGATTTTGAATTAACAGTAATAGAACCAAAAATTAAAGAATCAGTTCAAAAGTTAAAAACAACTGAAAAAGGATTTAAAAGTATAAGTTATTCAAATCATCGTATTACATTCGAAATAGATAAAATTGATAGTTTATTAAAAGATTATAAAGATGAGACTATTAATTTATTAAATGGAATGTTAGATGATAGTATAGGTTTCCAAAATATTCAATTTAATGGTAAAACTTATAATAAAGAAGGTTTAGATGTAACTGCACTTGCTATTGAAGTGTTACGTTCAGTGTCAAATAATCAAAATCAAAGTACAATGACTTATTATGATGTAGCTAATACTTCAACAAATGCAACTGTATTATATAAAGACCCAAAAACTCAAGAAGAATATTCAATTACTTATTATTTAGATTTCAATTATGATATTGAAAAAGGTATAGATAAAATTTTAAAAGAATTCGGTAATGCATTAAATCTTGAAGCTTTAGGATTTACTTATGATGATGCAACTAATACTTTAGACTTTACAACTGGAAAAGAATTAGATGCTACAAAAACTTTAAGTGAACTTGTAAATGAAAATTTAAATAGCAATTTAGATGCACTTAAAAAATATTTAAATACATATGACAAAATGTTAGGTAGTGTTAAAAAGATTACTATTGAATTTAATAATCAAACTGAAGTTTTAGATGAAAGTGCTATTGCTGAATATATAAAAATTATTCAAGGTAGAGATATTACTAATTTTAAAGCAAAGGCTAAAGAACTTTTAAATAAATTTGGTGTTACACCTCAAAATAAATTAAGTGAATATGCTGGTAAAACAGCTACAATAACTGTTGAATATCAAGTAGGTAACTCTGGTGAAACAGTTACATATAATATTAAATAAAAATAAATAAAAATTAAAAAAACTTGTTTAGAAATAATCAAGTTTTTTTGTCGAATTTTGTAACTTTTAAATTGCATTTAAATATAATTTATTATACAATTATCTTAAGTAGATAAAAGATAGGAGTATAATAAATGGAAAAAAATCGAAAAGGATTAATTGTTATTGCAGGGTTAATGGTTGTTTTATTATTAATAATTAGTGGTACATATGCCTATTGGACAACAACTCAAGTTCAAAGTGACGTTAACAAAATTGATACAACTTGCTTAAAGGTTACTTTATCTAATACTAATGGTACTGATACAACTCCTACGCAAGGAATTCGATTAGATAACGCTTATCCAATTAGTGATGACGAGGGATTAAAAACACCAGGATATACATTTACTATTGAAAATGAATGTAATCAAAAAGTTTTGTATGATATAAATATTGAAAGTTTAAAACAAACTGGTTATGAATTTACAGCTAAAACTGATGGAGAAGATGAGACTGCTAAAACAAATAGAGAAACTCAAAGTCATTATCTTCAAAGTGATTATATTCAAGCTATTTTAAATTCGGATGGTAGTGATAAAACTCATAAAATATTAAATACATACACTAAAGTAGAACAGTCATTTTTAGATAAAGACACTGATGGTGAAAGTTATGAAAGATGGAATTTATTAAATAAAGAAGTATTAGAAGGTAATACTACTAAAACTTATACACTAAAGTTATGGGTTGATGATGAGGCTCCAATGACCCAAATGGAAAAACATTATCAAGGTAAAATAGTAATTTATAGTTGGTTTGAAGGTAGCGATCCAAGAGTTAATACTGTTGGTTAAGAAAAGCATTTCATTATTTGTGTGAAATGCTTTTTTATATTCTCATATTAAAATTACCATCTATACCATAGCCATTACTTTTAACTAAAAAGGCATTTTTATCTATATCAGGTAAGTGTCTTTCTAATTTTTGTAATTCATATTTAGATAAAACTATATATATAATATATGTTTTATCTTTTTTATATGCTCCAGTTGCTTCCCAATAAGTTGAACTACGGTCTAATTCATTTGTTACATAATCTGTTATGGCTAAAGGTTTTTTCTTAGTAAAAATAATTGCAGTAGAACAAATATTTTGTTCATGAGTTTTTTCAACAATTAATGCATTAAATACTGCATAAATAATTGAATATATCATTATTGGTAGTCCATATAAAACACCACAGATTATATAAATAATAACATTAACTAATAAACCAATTTTACCAACTGAAAATTTACGATTTTTAATAGTTAAAGCTATTCCGATTATATCTGTTCCACCGGTATTGCCTCCTCCTGATAAAGTTAAACCAGTGGCTAAACCGACTAATATTCCTCCGATTAGAGCAGTTGTTAATAAATCATTAATAATTGGAGTATTTAAAACAGGAATTACTGTTAAAAAGATTGTTTGAATAATTAAACAAATTATAGTTCTAGCAAAAAAAGTTTTACTTATAAATTTAAAAGCAATTATAAATAATGGAACATTAAAAATTAAGTTAATAATACCTGCTATATCAAATGGTAAAGTTAAATTAAATATATTAAGAATACTCGAACGAATTAATTGTGCTAAACCGAGAATGCCACCGTTATATAAATTCATGGGAATAATAATGATATTTAAAGTAAAAGCAAATAATAATAATCCGATTATAGTTTTAATAAATCCTTTAAGATTCCAATTAAAAGTTTTTTTTAATATAGTTTCTATTTTTTGCACGTTTATCACCCATATAATTTTAACAAAAATTATAATCAATCTCAATTAAATTATTGCCAAAATCTTTAATTTTTGATATTATGATGCAGGTAAGAAGGCATTAAAATGAATGTTATTGATTATATAAAATTAAATAAAAATAGAACTTTTACAGAATTACCATTTAATGAAATAGATAGTGTTATTTTTACGCAGTTAGCTTATATTCCTTTTAAAGAGATTGTTACTAAGGAAAAGAAAGATTTAATGGAAGTAGCTAAAGAATTTTTTCAAAAATATGAAAAAAAAGATATTCAAAAAATGGTTGTTTTTGTTAGAAAAGCACTAAATTTACTTAATTTAATTAAATCTACAAAAAGATATAGTAGTGTAAAATTATTTAATTATATTAAAATATTAAATTCTGCTCAACAGTTTGGTGCATTAACTATAGAATTTTCTAATGGGTTTTATGTAGCTTATGAAGGTACAGATGATACTATAGCTGGGTGGATAGAAGATTTTAAGTTAGCTTATCAACATCCTATACCTAGTCAACTGTTAGCTAAGAAATATTTAACTAAAGTAGGTAAATATGCTAAAAAGCCAATATTTGTTGGGGGACATTCTAAAGGTGGTAATTTAGCAGTTTATGCAGCAATGAATTGTAATTTTTTTGTTAAATTAAAAATAAAAAAGATATTTAATTTTGATGGTCCAGGTTTTGATAAAAGAACAATTAAAACTTTGAAATATCGTATGATTTCGAAAAAAATAAAAAGATTTATTCCTAATCAAAGCTTAATTGGGTTACTTCTTTATCATAATGATGATATCTCTACTATCAAAAGTAGTAAAATAAGTATTCTACAACATGACATTTTTAATTGGCAAATTAAAAATAATCAATTTATTGTCAAAAAATTATCTCCTTACAGTTTAAAAATAGCTAATAAAATAAATGATACAGTTACAACATTAAATAAAAAAGATTTTGCTTTATTTATTAATGAATTATATGAAGAATGTAATAATTTAAATATTACTCATACTAAGGATTTATTAAAAATTCATCGAACATTGATGTTATTTTATAAAATTAAAAAAATTGATAATGATGTAAAAAAAGATTTATCAAAATTAATCTCTTTTAAAATATTTTTTTAATGATTTAATTGCTTATAAAACAAATTTATTGTATAATTAATTTGTAATATAGGAAGATAGGAGTATATATAAATGAGTAAAAGAGAAAAAAATTTAGTAGTAGTTGCAGCAATTATGATAGTACTGCTACTTGCAGTTGGAGGAACCTATGCTTATTGGACAACAACTCAAGTACAAGAAGATGAAAATGTGATTAATACCACCTGTTTAAATGTAAAATTATTAAATAAAGAAAGTGTAGATGCTACCAAAGATACAGAGGGGATATTTCTAGATAAAGCTTTTCCAGTAAGTGATACAGTTGGTTTAGCAACAACAGGTTATACATTTACAATAACTAATGAGTGTAATGAAGCAGTAAATTATGATATTAATATAGAAAGTCTAAAAATAGATAATCATGAATTTGCTACAATTCCAGCTGATGAACAACAAGAAGCTAAGACTCAAAGAGAAACTGATAGCTATTATTTACAAAGTGAGTATATTAAAACTAATTTAACTAAAAAAAATGAATCAAATACTAATAATACTAAAAAATTGAATGCTTACACTGATGTAAAACACACATATTTAGCAGAAGGTCAAAGCTATGAACAAAAAAATTTAATAAATAAAGAAACTCTTGCTGCTAATAGTAATGTTACATATACCTTAAAAATGTGGGTAGATGAAGCTGCTCCAGATACTCAAATGTCTAAGAGTTATCAAGGTAAAATAGTTATTTATAGTTGGTTAGGAAATAGTAATCCAAATCCAATTGTAGTTAATCCATAATACTGTGTTTGCAGTATTTTTTTGTTAAAATTTGTCAAAAATAAGCAATTGTCATTGCTTATAATACATATGTATTATATAATTAATTTATAAATATAAGAAGATAGGAGCATAGATAATAGTGAGTAAAAGAGAAAAAAATTTAGTAATAGTTGCAGCAATTATGATAGTACTGTTACTTGCAGTTGGAGGGACATACGCTTATTGGACAACTACTCAAGTACAAAGTGATAAAAACGTTATTGATACAACTTGTTTAAAAGTACAATTATTAAATAAAGATGGAGAAAACGGTTCTAATACGAATGGTATAACCTTAAATAAGGCTTATCCAATAAGTGATGAAGCCGGAAAAGAAACAACCGGATATACTTTTACAATTAAAAATGAATGTGGTACTGATATTCATTATGATGTTAATTTAGAAAGTTTAAAAATTAATAATCAAGAATATACTAGTATACCTGAAGGTGAAGAAAAAGCTCAAAAAGAAAAGGAAAGTACTTATTTACAAAGTGAATATATAGATACTTATATTACTAAAAAGAATGGTAGTACTGTAACAACACCAGAAATAAAGAAATTAAAAGAATTTACAGATGCAAAACAAACTTATTTAAAAACAACAGATGGAACTAGTTATGAACAAAAAAATTTAATAAGTAAAGAAACACTTGGGGAAAATGCTAGTGTTACTTATACTTTAAGATTATGGGTAGATAAAAATGCTCCAGATACTCAAATGGAAAAGCATTATCAAGGAAAAGTAGTTGTATATAGTTGGTTAGGAGAAAGCAATCCTGAAATAATAGAGTTAGGGGATTAATCTATGAGAAAATTAAGTAAAAGAGAAAAGAATTTAGTAGCTATTGCCATATTTATGATAGTAATGGTTTTAGCAGTTGGAAGTACATATGCTTTTTGGACAACAACCCAAGTGCAAGATGATGTTAATGAAATTGATACAACTTGTTTAAAAATAGAATTATTAAATCAAAATAGTTCAGAAGATACAGCTGAAAAAACAAAAGGAATAAATTTAGAAAAAGCATTTCCTATTAGTGATGAGGAAGGTTTAAAAGAGGTAGGTTATACATTTACTGTAAAAAATAATTGCAATATTGATGTTAATTATGATGTAAATATCGAAAGTTTAAAATTTGAAAATGAGGAATTTACTCCAAAACAACCTTCAGAATCACCAGAATCTCAAGAATCTCGTGAAACTAGTAGTCCATATTTACAAAGTGAATATATTAAAACTGTAATAGATTCATCTAAGGAAACTAAACCATATAAAGTATTAAGTGGTTATACAGATGTTTCTAAAGAAAATTTAACAGATAAAGATAATGTTTATGAATATAAAAATTTATTGCATAATGAAACTGTAAAAGCAAATGGGTCTAAAACTCATAATTTAAAAATGTGGGTAACTAGTGATGCACCAGATACTCAAATGTTAAAACATTATCAAGGTAAAATAGTAATTTATGGTTGGTTAGGAAATAGTAATCCATATGATATTAATGTAGTAGGAGATTAGAGTAGAATATGAGTAAAAGAGAGAAAAATTTAGTAGTAGTAGCAGCAATTATGATAGTACTTTTATTAGCAGTTGGAGGAACCTATGCCTATTGGACAACAACCCAAGTACAAGACGATGTTAATAAAATCGATACCACTTGTTTAAAAGTACAATTATTAAATCAAGAAAGTGCTGATGAATCCGCAAAAACTACGGAAGGTATAACTTTAAATAAAGCATACCCAATAAGTGACGATGCTGGAAAAACAACAACAGGGTATACTTTTACTATTAAAAATAATTGTGAAACTGATATTAAATATGATATTAATTTAGAAAGTTTAAAAATTGGCGAAAATGAATATACTGCTATAACTGAAAGTGGAGAAGAAAAAGCTAAGAAAGAAAGTGAAAGTTCATATTTACAAAGCGAATATATTGATACCTATATAACTAAAGATAATGTAAGTGTTTTAAAAGAACCCGAAATAAAAAAATTAAATGCTTTCACTAATGCAAATAAAAGTTATTTAAATGGTACAACATTTACTAGTTATGAACAAAAAAATTTAATAAATAAAGAAACTCTTTCTTCAAAAGGAAGTGTTACGTATACTTTAAGATTATGGGTAGATAAAGATGCTCCAATGACCCAAATGGAAAAACAATATCAAGGAAAAGTAGTAGTATATAGTTGGTTAGGAAACAGCAATCCTGAAACAATAGAATTAGAAGGTTAGTATATGAGTAAAAGAGAAAAGAATTTAGTAGTAGTAGCAGCAATTATGATAGTACTGTTACTTGCAGTTGGAGGTACATATGCCTATTGGACAACAACCCAAGTTCAAAGTGATGTTAATAAAATTGATACAACTTGTTTAAAGGTACAATTATTAAATCAAGAAAGTGCTGAAGAATCAGCCCAAAAAACTCAAGGTATAACTTTAAATAAAGCTTATCCAATAAGTGATGAAGCAGGTAAATTAACCAAGGGATATACTTTTACTATTAAAAATAATTGTGAAACTGATATTAAATATGATATTAATTTAGAAAGTCTAAAAATTGGTGATAATGATTATAATGTTATAACTGCTACAGATGAAAATGAAATAGCTGAACAAGAACAAACAAGTTACTATTTACAAAGTAAATATATTGATACCTATATAACTAAAAAAGGTGATGAAACTAGTTCAACTGAAATAAAAAAATTAAATGCTTATACTGATGTTAAAAAGAGTTATTTAAATGGTGAAGGTACAAGTTATGAACAAAAGAATTTAATTAATAAAGAAACAATTTCCTCAAATGGAAGTGTTACATATACTTTAAGATTATGGGTAGATAAAGATGCCCCAATGACTCAAATGGAGAAATATTACCAAGGAAAAGTAGTAGTTTATAGTTGGTTAGGAAATAGTAATCCTCATGAAATAGTAGTAGAAGATTAAGGAGGAAAATTTATGAGTAAAAGAGAAAAAAATTTAGTAGCAATTGCAGTATTTATGATAGTGATGGTAATCGCAGTTGGAAGTACATATGCTTTTTGGACAACAACCCAAGTTCAAAGTGATAAAAATGAAATAAATACTACATGTTTAAAAGTAAAATTAGAAAATAAAGATAAAGATGAAAAATCTACTACTGGAATAACTTTAGATAAGGCATATCCAATCAGTGATGAAGAAGGACTTAGTGATGCAATTCCTAGTTATACATTTACCATAACTAATGAATGTGATATTGAGGTAAATTACGATATTAACTTAGAGAGTTTAAATATTGCTAATCAAGCTCAATTTACAGCAGCTGGCACTTCAGAAACGACTGAGGAAAAAACAAAACGTGAAAATGATAGTTATTATATTCAACCAGAATATTTAAATGCAGGAATTGATATGGCAAATAAAAATGTAATTCATACATTAAATTACTATACTTCATATGAAAATAGTTATTTAACAAGTGATGAAGGTACAAGTTATGATCGACGAGTTTTAGTATCAAAAGATTCTATACAGCCTAATTCTTCTGAGACTCATACATTAAAAATGTGGTTGAAATCAGATGCTCCAGAAACTCAAATGAGTAAACATTATCAAGGTAAAATAGTAATATATAGCTGGTTAGGAAATAGTAATCCGAAAACTATAGCAGTAGGTGATTAGTATAATGAGTAAAAGAGAAAAAAATTTAGTGGCAATTGCAGTATTTATGATAGTGATGGTAATCGCAGTTGGAAGTACATATGCATTTTGGACAACAACGCAAGTTCAAAGTGATAAAAATGAAATAAATACTACATGTTTAAAAGTAAAATTAGAAAATAAAGATATAAGTAATCAAGAAACTCATGGAATAACTCTAAATAAAGCTTATCCAATAAGTGATAAAGAAGGGCTTAGTGAAGCAACTCCAGGTTATACATTTACCATAACTAATGAATGCGATATTGAGGTAAATTACGATATTAACTTAGAAAGTTTAAAAATAGCAGACCAAGGAGATTTTACTCCAGCAGGAGCTTCAGAAGATGATGAAACAAGAATTAAACGCGAAACTGAAAGTAAATATATTCAACCAGAATATTTAATTGCTGGTATTGATATGGTTAATAATGAAGTTATTCATACTTTAAAAGATTATACTTCATATACTAAGAGTTATTTAACAAGTGAACAAGGTACTAGTTATGATAATAGAGTTTTATTATCTAATGAAACTATAGACCCTAAAGAAAAAGTTACTCATACCTTGAAAATGTGGTTAAAATCAGATGCACCTGAAACTCAAATGAATAAACATTATCAAGGAAAGATAATAATATATAGTTGGTTAGGAGATAGTAATCCAAATCCAATTGTTGTAAAACCATAATACTGCATTTTGCAGTATTTTTTGTGTCAATTTTTGTCAAAATAAGCAATTTTCAATTGCTTATAATATATATATATTATAAAATAATCTTATAAAATAATATAATAAGAAGGAGAAAAAATGAGTAAAAGAGAGAAAAATTTAGTGGCTATAGCAGTATTTATGATTGTACTATTATTAGCAGTTGGAGGAACATATGCATATTGGACGACAACCCAAGTTCAAACGGATAAAAATGAAATTAATACAACTTGTTTAAGAGTTAAATTGGAAAATAAAGATAAAGGTGGTCAAGGGACAAATGGAATAACTTTAGATAAAGCATATCCAATTAGTGATGAGGAAGGACTTAGTGAAACAACTCCGGGCTATACATTTACAATAACTAATGAATGTGATGTAGAAGTAAATTATGATATTAATTTAGAAAGTTTAAATATTAGTGGTCAAAGTACCTTTACTGCAGCAGGTGAATCAGAAGATGCTGAAGCTAAAAATACTAGAGAAAGTAGTAGTTATTATATTCAACCAGAGTATTTAAATGTTGGTATAGATATGGCTAATAAGGATGTAATTCATACTTTAAATAATTATACTCCATATGAAGAAAGTTATTTAAAAAATGGTGAAGGGACTAGTTATGATAGAAGAGTTTTAACTTCTAGCCAAAAATTAGAGCCTAGAGGTACAGCAACTCATACATTAAAAATGTGGTTAAAATCAGATGCTCCAACAACTCAAATGGAAAAACATTATCAAGGTAAAATCGTAATCTATAGTTGGCTAGGCAACAGTAATCCTAATGTAATTAAAGTTGATTAAAAAATAAAGAATCTACAGTTATATGTGTAGATTTTTTTATATCTTAATTTTAATATGATAATTTTCAATCCATAAATCAAATTGATATAGATAAGCAATTAATTGGGGTTTTGTCATTAATTGTCCAAACCATGGTAAAGCATCGTCCGTTTTACTATCCAATAATTCTTTAATTTTTTCTATATCAAATATTTTGGCTAAATTACTATTTTTATTTTTTAAACGTTTAGTAAGTAATTTACTAACTTCTTCTTTGAAATATGGATGATGAGTTTTAGGATAAGGATTTTTCTTTCTTTCAATAATTTCTTTTGGTAATTCTTTTTTGAAAGCTTCACGTAACAAAAATTTTTCTATATTACGATGATATTTATAATTAAATGGTAAATTCCATAAATATTCTATCAATTTGGTATCTGCAAAAGGTACTCGTGCCTCTAAAGTTGCAGCCATAGTCATTCGATCTTTACGATCTAATAAAGTTGTCATAAAATGGGTCATATTAATATAAAATAATTTTTTGAATTTATCTTTGCGGTCGGAATGTGATAATTCCTTAATTGTTTTTTTGTATTCTTTACGAACAATTTTTTTAAGTTTTAATTTTTTTTTAAGTTTTTTATTCAATAAACTTTGGCGATAATCGAGATTGTTAATCCAAGGAAAGTAATCTTTATTATTTAGTTCTTGGCGATAAAACCAAGGATAACCACCGAAAACTTCATCGGCACATTCTCCTGATAAAATAACTTTATAATCTTTACTTATTTCTTTACTAAACCAAAGTAATGATGCTTCAATATCAGTCATTCCCGGATAATCTCGGGCATACAAAGCATCTTTTAAAAACTTAACAACATCTTTTTGAGTAATTACTTTATATTGATGATTTGTATTAAAATTCTCAGCCATAATATCAATATATTTCTTATCTAAATCAACTGTAAAATTATTTTTATGAAAATATTTACTATTTTCTTCGTAGTCAATTGAATAGGTAGTTAGTTGTTTATGTTGATTTTTAGCTACAACTGCTGTAATAATACTCGAATCTAATCCTCCACTTAAAAGAGTAGCTATTGGAGTATCAGATACTGTTTGTCTTATAATGGCATCAGTAAGCAAATCATGAATTTTGTGTTTAGCTTCAATAAATGAATCATTACATTCCTTGGTAACTACATTCCAATATCTTTTTATTTTAACTTTTTTATTTTTATAAATTAAATAATGTCCAGCTCTTAATTCTTTAATTCCTTTAAAAATACCACTACCTAATTTTTTACTAGGACCTAAAGCTAATATTTCACCTAAAGCCTTTTTATCTAAAATGGGCTCGATAATTTTACTGGCTAAAATCGAACGTAACATACTAGCATAAATAAAATCATTCTTTTTCTTTAAATAATATAAAGGTTTAATACCAACTCGGTCTCTAGCTAAAAAAAGTGAATTATCTTTTTTATTATATATAGCAAAAGCAAAGATACCTTCAATTTTATCTAAAACTTTTTCTTTATAGCAATGATAACCTTTTAAAATAACTTCAGTATCACAAGTAGTATTAAAATTATAACCATTAGCTAATAATTCATCTCTTAAAGTAGCTGTGTTATAAATTTCACCGTTATAAGTTATGATATAATCATCAAATTCCATTGGTTGTAAACCATTTTCTAAGTCAATTATGGCAAGTCGATTATGACCTAGTAAAGCATGCTCGCTCATATAAATTCCATGACTATCTTTGCCTCGACATTCCATTAATTTTAGCATCTTTTGAAATGTTTTTTGCTTGTTTAATAAATCAAATTGTGGATTTAACCAACCTAAAATTGCACACATTATAATCACCTAATAATATCTTATGTTTTAAAAAATATTTAGGGAACAAAAAACTAAGTTATGTATATGATATAGTGAATGGAGGATAATAATGGAAATATTATTTTTAGGTGGAGATAAACGATATTTAGTGATGATGGATCGTTTAATAAAAAAAGGCTATAATGTAGATGCTGTAGGATTTACTTCAGCTAAAGACATTAATAAGAAAGTTAACCATCTAACGTTAAAACAATTAAATATTGGTGATTATAATATTATAGTTTTACCAATTAGTGGAATAAATTTACAAAATCAAATAAAAACTATGGATGGTATTATGTATATTAACCCTAATGAATTTTATAATTGTAAAGATAATTGTAAAATTTATACCGGTTTGAATAATTTGAGTCATTTACCAATTAGAAAGAAAAATATTCAATCTTTTTTAGCTGATCCAGCAGTTAATAAAGAAAATAATATTATTACTGTTAAGGGAATAATAGATTATATTAAAAATCAGGATTTAACTAAAGTTTGTATTTTAGGCTATGGTAATATTGGTAAAATGCTTTATGATTATTTTCGTTTAAACGATATTAATGTTAAGGTTGGAGTAATTTTAGATGAAGACTACTTAACTTTAAAAGATAAAAGTTTTTTTACAGATAACAATGAAGCTATGCAAAATGTCTTTAATAGTAGTACTTTAATAATTAATACTGTACCTAAAAATATAATTACTGAAGAATTATTAGATAAAACAAATGCTCACATATTAGATATTGCTTCTAAACCATTTGGAGTTAACCAAGCAGTTTTAGCAGATTTTAAACATTATAATTATTATTTATATTCTGGAATTCCTAGTGTTTATGCTCCATTACAAGCTGGAAAAATACTTTCTAAGAAATTAGAGGAAGAAATAAAAGGGGGAAAAAGATGAAAATAGGATTTTGTATAACCTCATCTTTTTGCACATTTGATAAAGTATTAACGGAATTACAAAATTTAAAAGAACAAGGATATGATATTTATCCAGTAGTTTCACCAAATATTGTAAAATACGATACAAGATTTGGTAAAGCTCAAGATTTTATCAATAAAGTTGAAGAAATAACTGGTAAACAAGTAGTAAGTGATATTGTTAAAGCTGAAGAATTTGGTCCTAAAAATCCCATGGATTTAACAGTGGTTTTACCAGCTACTGGTGATTTTATCGCTAAGTTGGCACATGGTATAACTGATAATCCAGTGAATTTAGCAGTAAAAGCGACAATTCGTAATCAAAGTCCCATTGTTTTAGCTGTTTCAACAAATGATGGCTTAGGATTAAATGGTGTAAATATTATGCAATTATTAAATGAAAAAGGTATTTATTTTGTCCCATTTGGTCAAGATAATTATGAGAAAAAACCAAATTCTTTAATTGCTCATTATGATTTATTAATTCCAACTATTGAGCAAGCTTTAATTAATAAACAAATTCAACCAGTTCTAAAAGAATATGAAAATAGTAAAAAGAGAGTTTTAAAACAAAAATAATTTATTAACTATTCATTTATTTTTGAATAGTTTTTTTATATAATTGAATTTACTATTGATAAAAAAATAAAAATAACATATAATAAAAATGTAGAAACAACTGAGTCTTAGCTCAGGTGACTACACTGCTACCACCTAAACTAAATTAGGTGGTTTTGTCTTATTTTATTTTTAATAATTTAAAAATTATTTTAATTAAACATAAGATAATAACTAATAGGAAAAATATAATAATACTTTCCATATTTACCACCTCACTTATAGAGTAAACCCCCTGAAGATATTGGCAGTCACCTAAACTTAAGATGTTTCTAAGGACTCTATTATAAGTATAGAAAAACAAAAGTAAAGAGCTTCGAC